>CALFOM010000065.1 GCA_937919685.1 uncultured Phycisphaera sp. | reverse complement strand
ATGCGAGATCATGAATGGCAGGACAGGCGCGCCATGATTCCCATGATTCCCATGACTTCACGCATGAATCCGGGCATCGATGATTATCGAAGGTTGGAACCGCTACGCAGCCCGAAGCGGGTCGACAACTTCCAGCATCGGGAATCGATGGAAGGCGGTATCACGGGTGACGATGCGTCGGACGCCGTGTTCCAGCATCGTGGCGACGATCTGGGCCTCGTGCATCTGGTTGCCGCGGAGGTCGGGGAGATCGACGAGCAGTCGATCGAGGATCTCCTGATGACGTTCACCCGCGGCGATCATGGAGAGTGAAGGCGCGGCGAGAATCGCCTCGACGTACGCCCAGGCGGCTTCGACCGTCCATGGCTGCCGGTAGATCGACGGGTGGGTCGTGAGCGTCAGAAACTCGAAGACGATCGGCCAGGTGAGATACCAAGGCCCGGCTTGGGCCCGCCACGCATCGAGTTGCAGGCGGCAGGCTTCGTGGCCGGGATCGGTGCGATCCGCGGCGATGGCCAGCACGTTCGCGTCGACGACGAACATCTCTAGCGGCCTTCCTTGGCACGCCAGAGATGTTCGCGGTCGGCGATATCAACGGTGGTACCACCACCGTCAAACGAGGGAAGGGGGGGCAGTTCCTTTGCCCCGGTACCCCTCGTCAGAAGAAGACGCAACGCCGACTCGACAAGCTCGCTCATGGTCCGACCAGAGCTCGCCGCCTCCGTTTTGAGCCGGGTGAAAACCGTGTCATCGATGTTCAGGGTCGTCTTCATCTGATATGGAAAACCATATCACCAATATGGGAATATGGCAACTGTTCTTTCAAGTCTCAAAAAAGCCGCTCCGCGGGATGAAGCGAGGCGCGGGCAGACTGCCGGGGGCGGCGGTTGCTTCGGATTGAAATTCGGGTGTCGGCGACCTGGGAGACCGATTGGCCACACGGCAGGATCAGACGTCACACCCCAAGACCGCTTCGAGTGACGCCTTCGGACGACTTCGAAACGTCGTCGCTACCGGGGTTGATCAGTCACGTCGGGCTTCCGCACCCCGTCGGGATGGAACCACCGACGAATGAACGGTCGGCGGGTCTCTTCGGTGGTACGGAGCGAACGAGTCACTTGGCCTGACCACCACCGAGTGAAGATCGCCGGATCACCGCCCTGTTGCACGACCGCGGCCATCGCGAGCCGAGCGAGGTCGGCATCGCCCGTGATCCGCATGAACCAACTCGAGCCGGGCGTCGGGTCGAAGGCGCGAGCGAGCGCGTCGATCTCCTCTTCGGAGATTCCCCAGCGCGATCGCCAGTTCCCGTTCGGGCCCATTCCACCCGGCATCCAGATTCTCGATCGTCGACGGACTGCTTCCGTTCCATTCGGCATGCGTTCGATGATTTCGACCACGAAGCCCAGAAGTGTCGCGTCGAATTGTTGATCCGCCGCCCGGCGAAAATCAAAACGGATCGCGAAGGGGCGTCGCATCTTCTCCCAGCGGCGCAGACCGGGGGCGAAGATCTCGCGAATCGCCTCGTCGGTCGCATCATCACCGGGCCAGGCCGCAGCGTCCGGAAGCGCGAGATCCACGGGGCGAAGAATGATCGTGGTCGACCGGACCGCGGGCATCGATGCGAATGGTGGGATAGCAGGGGGCGTCTCGCGAGCGCCTTCAAGATCGCTGGATGATTCGATTCCCGCATCGGCGAGAAGGAGGGCTTCGGCATCGACGAAGCGAGCGCGGATGGTGGCTTCCATCGTCGCATCCTTCGGCCACTGGTCGACCGGCGGAAGTTGGATGGCGTGCGGTCGGCCCACGGAGGCTCGGTTGCGATAGCCCACTGTCGCGATCGGCGGGGGTGGTGTTTCATCGGTGCCGTCGGCTCGCCAACGCAGATCGAGCACGCATTCGGTTCCGATCGGCCACCAGTCTTGGACGTTGAGTTCTGCCGGAACCACGAGATCCAGCGGCCATTCACTCGGCACCTCAATATCGATTCGTGGCGGGATGGAAAGAAGCACCGCGGCTTCAGGATCACCGGGGCGGACCAGACGACTCCGCCAGGCGTCGACGAGTCCGCCGTACCTCGCCTGCCACGCGTCACTTCCGGGGCTTGCCCACGCGTCACCGCTGGCGATTCGATCAAAGAGGGCGGCGACGTCGCCGGCGTCGAGTTCTTCAATGAGCAAGCGGCGGCGAAGTTCCTCTGCCAATGGCCCTTGCATGGTGGCATCGGCCGTCGGATCCAGTGGGAGGAGCATGATCAGAATCCGGTCGGGAACCAGAAACATGGGATTGCCACCGGCCGCGTTGAGTCTGACGAGTGCCGCGGAGCTGAACAGCAGGATGGCGCCCAGCGTCGCCTTCCGCCAGTGACGTCGGGTCTTCAATCGTTGCTGCGAATTTCGCGCGGTCCACCCGCACTCGGTGCAGGTCATGTTGTCCTCATGTCCGAAGGCATGACCGCATCGGAAGCAACGGGGCTGTCCTCGTGCCCGGTCGCCAAAGAGCGCCCGGGTGATAAACCCGATGAGGATCAGCGCGATGAACCCGCCGATGATCCACGGCTCCCAGGCCGCCCACGAACTCACGGTTGTCGCCTCACGCCTGACGAATCCAGCGGAGAAGTTCCAAGAGCGACGGCGGTTTGCCCTGCATCAGGATTCCCACCCGGAAGATCCTCGAAGCGGCCCAGACCAGTCCGACCACCGAAAAGATGCCGATCGCGGTCGAGAGAAGGAGTTGCCAGACGGGGACCGGATCAGTTGCGGCGCCGATCCGCATCACCATGGCGAACGGAAGGATCGGTGGCAGCATGCTGGTCACCACGGCCAGGGTGCCGTTCGGATTTTCGCCGATCGGCATCCAAAGCAGCATGGGAGTGATCAGAATCACCATCACTGGCGCCATGAAGGTCTGGGCCTCGCTCAGTTCGTTAACCGCGCTTCCGATCGCAGCCATGAGTGCGGCGACCGTGAAGTAGGCGATCAGGAAGAACACCACCGCCCAGAGCAGAAGCGAGACCGACAACAGATCCGTGAGGGCCAGGGCCACGATCCCGGCGATGGCGAGGCCGCCGTAGGTAATCAGGATGACCAATGAAACCAGCGCCAGTCCGAGGATCTTTCCCCAGAGAAGTTGCAACGGTCCCACCGCGCTGAGCACGACTTCGATCACCTTGTTGGACTTCTCCTCGATCGTGGAGGTCAGCAGGAAGTTTCCGGCAGTGAAGGTTGCGATCCAGAGCAGCATCATGAATCCGAAGGGAATCATCATCCGCAATTTCGAATCGCCGGACTCCGTGCCGGCTTCACTTCCGAGGCGACGAACATCGACGCTCGGACGATCAAGTAAGTTCTGGACGCGTTCAAAGTCCTCACCCGCGGCCGCGAACCGCACTCGAACCGTCGCGGAACGGATCAAGTCGCTGATCTCCTCGCCGTGGCGGGGCGAAGTTTCCTTGGGAAGGAAGAGGTCAATCATCGGGGCTTTGTCGTCTTCGGATCGTGCGGCCGCGACGAGTTGCTCGGGAATCACCGCGACCGCGATCCAACGGCCATCACGGGCTTCTTCCTTGAGACGATCAATCACCTCGTCTCCGTCTGGCGTGAACTCTGAAGCGGTCACGACGCCAAAGGTCGCATCCTCCGCGGCGGCAGCGATGCTCCCGCTGAGCATGCCGCCACGATCGTCGATCCCCAGTTTTCGGATGACCTCCTCGGCGTCGCCGGAGCGATCCCGATCTCGTCGCTCGGCCACCAGTGCGTCAAAAGCGGTCGCAAAACGGCCGGTAGAATCCACCACGGCGACTTCGCCCTCGAGTGGCTTGAATTGCGAAGCGAAGAGCAAGGGAAGGACGAGCAGCATCCCCATCATCCCAATCGGAAGGATCACGGCTCCGAAAAGGAAGGCCTTCGTCAAGGCGGTGTGACGGAACTCCCGCCAGGCGATGACCCCGATCTTGGAGAGGTTTCGATCAGACAAGCGTGGTCTCCGCGAATTCCGGTGGTGCGTCATCGAGAGGGCGATTGACGAGAAGGAGAAACACTTCGTCGAGGGTGGTTCTGGCTCGTTCGATCGAACGCAGCGAGCCACCGGCGATGGCCGCGACCATCACCCCATCAACATCGGCATCGTCTCGCAGCCGGGCATGCACCCGACCCTTGTCGTCGATCTTGATCGAATCGACTCCGGGTACATCCTGCAGGATCTTGCCTATAGCCGTCGGATCGCCAATCGGTTCGGCGATGATCGTTCGCGGATCGAATCGTTTTCGAATCGTCTCGAGTTTGTCATCGAGCACCTTGGCACCCTGGTCGATCATCACGATCCGATCGCACATTCGCTCGGCCTGATGGAGGACGTGCGTCGAGAACAGAATCGTCCGGCCTTCATCGTTGAGTTCGCGGATCAGGTCGTGAAGCAACATGGCGTTCACGGGGTCCAGACCCGAGAAAGGCTCGTCCAGAATGATCAACTCGGGCTTGTGGATGATCGCGGCGAGGAACTGCACCTTCTGCTGCATGCCCTTGCTGAGTTCCTCGCATCGCTTCTTCTCGACGTCTGGGAGTCCGATTCGTTCGAGGGAATCGGTGATGAGGGTGCGGAGACTGGCGGCCTCGACCCCCTTCAATCGGCCGATGTACCGGAGATAATCGCCGACCTTCATCTTTCGATACACACCACGCTCTTCGGGCAGGTATCCGATCCGATCCTTGTGGTCGAGGGCGTCGCCGCCGAGTACCTGAAGAGATCCCTGGTCCGGTCGGATGATCGACATGATCATCCGGATCGTCGTGCTCTTCCCCGCTCCGTTGGGACCGAGGAAACCACAGATTGAGCCCGACGGAATCTGAAGGTTCAGATCATGGACGGCTCTGGTATCTCCGAATGTCTTGGCGACTCCGGTGAGATTGATGCAGGAGTCGTTCATCAACCGCCGTCGGAGTTCGAACTCGGGTTCGAACTTCCGTCCTTCGATGAATCCTTCGAGGATGAATCCTCCGAGGTGTCCTTGGATGAAGACGAGTCGCTGGATGTCTCAGGGTCCGAGGGGTTCTTCTTGGCTTCCGCCTCGCGGGCCTCTTTGTCGGCGATGAGCGCCTTGATCGCGGGGGGAAAGTCGAAGGTCTCGGGCGTGATGGGATCGAAATTCATCGAATCGAATTCGACCAACTGTTGCTGGCCGATCATCGACATGCTCAATTTGCTTGGAACTTTCAAGCCGTCGAATTCCGTCCACGCTTCGATGGTGGTGACGATCGGGATCTCGCCCATCGGCGACGATTGTGTGGTTCGAGAGCCAACGAGTGTTCCGGTGGTCTCCTCGATGAGACGAACTTCCTTTTCCTGACCGGTCTGCAACTCAAGAACCAGGCAGTTCTTCTCGGCAAAGACCTCGCGGCCGGTCACCTTGACGGACTTCCAGGTCTTGAAGAGATCGAGGTCTCCTCTCGGGTTGGCCTGTCGCTTCATCGCATCGAGCATGGCACCTTCCACCAGGGCCGGGCCGCTGGCGGGGTCCATGGTCCAGCCGATTCCGTCGCGGAATCCCTGGGTTGACTTGCCGAAGCCGGTGATGTTGACGATCACGAGCATCTTGCCGCTGGCGTTCTGAATCGACATCGGACCACCCATCTCCATCGCGGGCATGGAGAACTTGCCCGTGATGGTGGACGACGGGTGCTTGGACATGGCCGCCTCGCCACCTTGTGCCTTGATCATCATTGCCACGACATCTTTGGCAGACGGCAGCGGTGCAATCTTCGCGTCGTCTTGAATGGCGGTCGCGGTGGCGAATGCAGACGCGGAGGGGAGAAACGCCGCCGTCGAGACGACGAATGCGATGAGCGAGAAGAGTTGAAATCGGCGCATGGGCTTGGCGTCCTTGGAAGGAAAGAGTCGAACGGGTCCGATGGGACCATTCGGTTTTATTCGGAAACGTGAGTGGGGTGTTTTAGGAACCAGAGGTGTCTTCATTTAGAATCCACTCCACGGCGACCGAGAGGTCCGGGTCGCCGGTCTCGAGCAGGGCGTCCCGGGTGAGGGTGACGTCGATATCCGGCTTCACACCACCCCCTTCGATGCTCGTCCCTTCGGGGCCGATGAAATTCGCCATCGCGTACATAAAAGTGTCGCCGT
Organism: uncultured Phycisphaera sp.; assembly: GCA_937919685.1. Lineage (GTDB taxonomy): Bacteria > Planctomycetota > Phycisphaerae > Phycisphaerales > SM1A02 > UBA12014. The sequence continues at coordinate 19,463 of CALFOM010000065.1, read as the reverse complement.
TGGGAAGTTTGATCAGCGTCGCCGGAAGCGCGGCGCCAGCGGAATTTCGGCCGATCACTTCTGCCCGGCCGAGTTGTTGGAGGCCCGCGGCGAAGATCTCGGAAGTGCTCGCGGATCCTTGATCGATCAGAATGGCCAACGGTCCAGCGAAGGGTTTCACAATTCGGCCGTCGGGTGTCGCGCGTTGCGGGTTCACGGAGAAGTGCATCGTGGTGTCGCGGGTGATCATGTCGCCGAGGCTGAGTCGTTCATCGAGAAACTGCCCGGCAACCCCCATGGAAAGTCCACCCACGCCGCCCGGATTTTCGCGAAGGTCAATGATGAAGCCGTCCGCGTCACGATCGGCATCGACCGCAGCGGCGATCGGCACCATGATCGGAAACATCCAGACGTTGAACGTCAGGAGGACGATTCGTGGCGTGGCTTGTCCTGGCGTGAACGACGCGCCCAGCGTTTCGAGCTCATCGCGGGACAGGACCCGCGACTCACACCGCGTGGTCATCGCTGGAAGGTGTCCGAACTTCACGGGAATTCCCGGTTCAACTTCGAAACCAATTTCGAGTTCGGTCGTACTTTCGTCTTCCACGATGAACGTAAATTGTCTGGTATCTCCCACCTGGCCTCGGCCGATGCCGTTGAGCATCATGTAGGCCTCGAAATCCGCAATCGACGCGCCGCTCGCCTCGGCGGCGGCGCGGATCGACGTCAGTCGGGCGTTTGGGTCACCGCCATCAACTTGAGCGACTTTCCATCCAGGACGGACGCCCTGAAGGTCGGCGGGGCTCTTGGGGCGAATGAACGCCACGGTCGGGGCGCCCTCGACCCAGTCGAGACGCATTCCGTTGTTTCCTGGCGCCCCATCGGGGCGGTCATTCGATGATGGATTGGTTTCATCACCGGCGTTGTCGCCGACCGCAATCTCCTCGATTTCGGTCTCCTCAATCTCTCCCGGGATGATCACGAAGTGAGATTGACCGAGTTCACGAATCATCATCTCGATGACCCTTCGGACTTCGCCCATCGTCCGGGTGTCTTCAATCTGAGGCCGATACTCGAGGCGAATCGCCGCCCAATCGACGCCGTTGTGCTCGGGATCGAAATGCGTGGCGTCGATCGTCTCCCAGACAACGTTGAAGGTCTCGTAGGCGTGCTCAGGTGGCGACCCGGGACGAGGGCTCTCGACGATCGCAGGGTCCGGGATCGTCCCGGCGCTGGAGCTGTTTCCGGCGGGAGTCGGCGTCGTGCAGCCGCACAGGAGAAGACCGACGAGCATCAGCCCCGAAGGGTAGGGGAGGTTTCGAAGCCAAGTCATTCGAACGAATTCCTGTCGAGAGAACCAGAAGAAGCAGCCGTGAGGGCTGATTCGTGAAGAATCAGTTGGATCGACATGCTATCTCAACCGATGAACCTCAACATTCGGGGCTCCCTACGCAGGATTGCCCCGGAGAGCCGCGGGACCCTCTTTATCCGTTTATCCGGATGAACGGTTGAAAGAACAATCGGGATGCTCTACCGTCGTCCTGTCAGACATTCTCTCATCGGGATATGTCCGAAGTCCGGTAACTCATTAAGGGGCCTGATCGAATGTCTGCCAGTCCACTGCTTGACGCACTCTCCCGACGGGTCTTGGTGATCGATGGTGCGATGGGAACGAGCCTTCAATCGTGCCCGGACTGCCATCTGGATGATTGGCTAGGCCGCGAGAACTGTTCCGAAATTCTCACCAAGAGTCGACCGGACATGATCCAGCGGATCCACGAGTCGTTCCTTGAAGTGGGTTCTGACTGCGTGGAGACAAACACGTTTGGTGCCAACCTCTTGGTCGGTGCGGAATTCGATGACGAAGTCGTGGCGATGACCCGGGATCTGAATCGCGAAGGTGTGGAGTTGGCAAGAGCCGCCTGCGAGAAATTTGCGACGCCGAGCCGACCTCGCTTCGTGCTCGGATCGATGGGGCCAGGGACCAAGCTGGTCAGCCTCGGGCAGACCAACTGGGACCTGATGCTTCGCAGTTACGAGGAACAGGCTCGCGGCCTCCTCGATGGAGGTACCGATGCCTTCTTGATCGAGACCTGTCAGGATTTGCTCCAGGTCCGATGCGCGGTCAACGCGTGCCTCAAGGCGCTCGATGAGCGTGGGATGGGACCTGAGCAGGTGCCGATCATGGTCTCGATTACCATCGAGGCGACCGGCACCATGCTCCTCGGAAGTGACATCGCTTCCGCCGTCAACGCGTTGCGAATGTTGCCGATTGCGAGCCTGGGCCTCAACTGTGCCACCGGCCCGGTGGAAATGACGATGCACGTCGATTTCCTTTGCCGGCACTGGGATCGCTTCGTCTCGGTCGTCCCGAATGCCGGCCTTCCAGTTCTGGTCGACGGGCAGGCGTCATATCCCCTCCAACCCCAGCCCTTCGCGAAGGCGATGCGGCGATTCGTCGAGGAATACGGGGTCAACATCATCGGGGGTTGTTGCGGAACGACGCCCGAGCATATTGCGGCATTGGTTGAACTCGTCGGCGATCGTCCGCCCCCGGAGCGGACTCCGGAACCACTTCCCGCGGGTTGTTCGAGCCTGTACGGGTTTACGGAATTCCAGCAGGACAATTCCTTCTTGATCGTCGCGGAGCGGACCAACGCCAACGGGAGTCGCAAGTTCAAGCGACTGCTTGATGCAGAAGACTGGGACGCACTGGTTTCGATGGGGCGAGAGGAACTCCGAGGCGGTTCGCACCTGCTCGACGTTTGTGTCGACTTCGTCGGTCGCGACGGTGCGGTGGATATGGACCAGATTGCCAGTCGATATGCAACCAGCCTGAACGCGCCGATCATGATCGACTCGACCGAGGCCCCCACGATCGAGGCCGGACTCAAGCGTCTCGGTGGGAAGTGCGTGGTCAACTCGATCAATCTTGAGGATGGCGAGAAACGACTGAACGACATCTGTCCGCTGCTCAAGGCCCACGGGGCGGCATGCGTCGCGCTCACCATCGACGAGGACCCTCAGGCGGGCATGGCGAAGACCGCCGAACGCAAACTGGAGATTGCCGCTCGCATCCACGATCTCTTCACCGTCAAGTGGGGACTGGACGAGCAAGACCTGCTCTTCGATCCGTTGACCTTCACCATCGCGACCGGCATGGAGGATGATCGTGGACTCGGACACCAGACGCTTGAGGGTATTCGTCTGATCTCGGAGCGATTCCCCAAATGCGGAATCATCCTGGGCCTCTCAAACATCTCCTTCGGACTTCGGCCAGTCACCCGCGCGGTACTGAATTCCGTCTTTCTTCATCATGCTCGGGAACGCGGGCTCACCGGGGCCATCGTGCATGCCTCGAAGATCTTGCCGCGGACCAAGATCGACGAAGAAAAGTGGCTCGCGGCCGAGTGGCTCATCTTCGATCGGCGAGGTGAGGATCGGCCAGAAGGGATGGACGCGAATTTCGATCCGCTTCTCCACTTCATCGGGTTGTTCCCAGATGGCGAGGACGCGGTAGAGAAGGTTTCGTTGGGATCGCTTCCACTCCACGAACGTCTTCAACGGCACATCATCGACGGTGAAGATAATGGACTCCCGGAGACGCTGGAGGAGGCTTTGGCCGAGATGTCACCGCTCGACATCATCAACAAACATCTCCTCGAAGGCATGAAGGTGGTCGGGGTACTCTTCGGTGACGGTCGAATGCAACTTCCGTTCGTTCTTCAGTCCGCGGAGGTGATGAAGAAGGCGGTCGCCAGACTTGAGCCGCTCATGGAGAAAGTCGAGGGAGACACCGGCCGAGGCTCCATCGTGCTTGCGACGGTCTCCGGCGACGTCCATGACATCGGCAAGAACCTGGTCGACATCATTCTGACCAACAACGGGTACACGGTCCACAACATCGGCATCAAGCAGTCGCTGCAGCAGATCGTCGATGCGCTGAAGACCACGAACGCGAGTTCGATCGGAATGAGTGGACTGCTGGTGAAGTCGGTAACCGTCATGGAACAGAACCTGAAGTCGCTCAATGATCTCGGGATCACCGTTCCGGTGATTCTGGGCGGCGCGGCGTTGACCCGCTTTCATGCGGAGAAACGACTCCGAGACATCTACGCGGGACCGCTTTACTACGGCAAGGACGCGTTCGAAGGCCTCCGTGTCTGCGAAAAACTCGCGAACGGCGAGCTCAGTATTCTGGATGCGGAGATTCAGGAGCGCCTGGAGAAACGCGCCGCGGCGGAGGCAACCGTCGCGTCCAGTCGTCTCGCAGCCCGGGATCGCGGTGAAGCGGCGGGGACCGTGACGGCCGCACCGGCACTGGCGGAAGTGGTGGAACTTCCAGTGGCGCCGTTCCTCGGCTCGAGGTTGGTCGAGTCGATTCCCCTCAATGAAGTCTTCGCGTACGTCAATCGAACGGCGTTGTTCCGCGGGCAGTGGGGGCTTAAGAAGGGGTCGATGAACGCGGAAGAATACGCGGCCCATCTCGCGGAACATGCCGAACCGGTCTTCGAGCGACTCAAGCAAGAGAGCCGGGACGAGTTGATCCTGGATCCCAAAGTGGTCTATGGCTGGTGGCCGGCGAATTCGGATGGAAACGATCTCGTGGTGTTCGACGCGGAAGATGCGGATCGTGAAATCGCCCGTTTTACGTTCCCTCGCCAAGAGACGCGGCAGCAGCGATGTCTTTCGGACTACTTCAGGCCGATCGATTCGAAAGAACGGGATGTGGTCGGATTCCACTGCGTGACGATGGGCGAAGAGGTCTCGCGACGGGCTCGGACGCTCTTCGAAGAGGACCGGTACGCCGATTACCTCTACCTTCATGGATTCGGAGTCGAGTGTGCGGAAGCCCTCGCCGAAATGTGGCACAAGCGAATGAGGGCGGAAATCGGAATCGGTCACCATGACGACCCCCAGATCAAGAGGCTGTTCAGCCAGAAATATCAGGGCTGCCGGTACTCATTTGGGTATCCAGCGTGCCCCGAGATGTCGGATCAGGAGACGCTCTTCAGGTTGCTCGAGCCGGATCGCATCGGCTGTCGATTGACCGAAAACTGGCAGATCGATCCGGAGCAGTCCACCAGCGCGATGGTCGTGCATCATCCCGATGCCGTCTACTTCAGTGCCTGAAGTGACTTTCGGAATCGGAAGCCGAAAAGATCAGGTTCCGGCTAGAATCGACGCCCGAAAGGGTCGGCGCAAGGCATGAACGGAACCACAACCAAAGTGCTACTAGTAGACGATCAAGCGATCGTCATCGAAGGGATGCGCCGAATGCTCGCGCCGCATCCCGAATTCGAATTCGAAGCGGAGCAGAATCCGGCGGTCGCGGTTGAGGTCGCGAGGCGATTCAAGCCGGACGTGATCCTTCAGGACCTCGTGATGCCCGAGGTCGATGGATTCGATCTGCTTCGAGAGTATCGCCGCACCGCAGGCCTCGCGGACGTCCCGGTGATTGTTCTTTCGAGTCGGGAGGAAGGTGCCACCAAGGCCGAAGCATTCGAACGCGGTGCCGACGACTACCTCGTAAAGATGCCCGAGGTGGTGGAGCTCGTGGCGAGGATTCGAATTCACGTGGAGCGAAGACGCTCGCTGCTCGAGCAGCGTCGAGCTCGCCGAAGGCTGGAAGAAGCCAACCGTGATATCGCCAGGCTCAACGAGCAGATCGAGAGCGAGAAAGAGACCATCGAGTTGGGGGCACAGCGGGATCGGGCCCGCCTCGCCGCGATCACCACGCTCGGGGCCGATCTCAATCGATATCAGGACTTCGAACTGCTGCTCGATCGCATCCTGCTGGAGGCGAGAAAGTGCTGCGATGCGGAAGCGGGGGCGATCTTCACGATCGCCGGTGAGCAATTGGAGTGCAATCACATCCAGAACGACAAGGTGGAGGGGCGTGGCGACATCTCCTTCACGCACCGGATGAGCCGGGCGCTCAGTCTGGAGAGCGTTGCGGGTACGGTCGCGCTGACCGGGCGGGCCATCCGCGTCGAGGATGCGTACTCGATCCCACCAGAACTCGACTGTTCTTACGACACTGGGCGAGATCTCGCCGCGGGCTATCGAACCAAGGCCTTGCTAAGTCTTCCCCTGCGGACTCGCGACGGGAAAATCCGCGGCGTTCTTCAACTCGCGAATCCGGGCGGAGAGGATGCGGGTATCGCGTTCACTGATGAGGATCAGCAAATCATCGAGCATTTCGCGGGTCTCGCGACGGTGGCGATCGAGCGAACTGCGATGACGCGGGCGCTGGTGATGCGGATGATCGCGATGGCCGAGGTACGTGACCCAACCGAGACGGGGACCCATGTCCAGCGGGTTGCGGGTTACTCGACGGTGCTCTACGACGCCTGGGCTCATCGACACGGGGTCTCCGACGTTGAACGCGAGAAGAACCGCGATCGGCTGCGAACGGCGGCGATGTTGCATGATGTCGGGAAGGTGGGCATCCCAGATGCAATTCTGAAGAAGCCCGGCCGACTGGACGACGTGGAGTTCGCGCACATGCAACGGCATGCGGTCATCGGCGCTAGGCTCTTCCGTGGAATGCGGACCGACTTCGACGAAGTGGCGAGGGAAGTCGCACTTCATCATCACGAGCGATGGGATGGGACGGGATATCCGGGGCCGATCGAGCCTGATGCAGAGCTTGAGCCATCTGAAGTTCCGACGCGAATAGGCTTGAAGGGGGAGGAGATTCCTCTCTTCGCCCGGATCGTGGGTCTTGCAGACGTCTACGACGCGCTGTCGTCCAAGAGAACCTACAAGGATGCCTGGCCGGAATCCAAGGTCCTCGGGCTTCTTGTCGAAGAATCAGGCAGTCATTTCGATCCGGAACTCGTCGAGATTTTGTTGGAACGGATCGACGAAATCCGGGCCGTTCGCCATCGGTATCACGGCTGAGCCAGGTTGCGGCGACCGTTATCCGAAGACCGCTTTCTCTGCGATTGGATCGCAAAGCGCGGTCTTCGTCGGCCACGAAGTCAAAGTAAAGCCGCAGGAGACCTCTGATGCTGCCGGTGCGCTTTTTTGGATGAGAATTTTTCATTCGGTGCTCATTTCATTCGAACTCATCGCTCGGATCTTCAGTAATTGAAGGCAATCACAGGGAGGTTCAGCAATGAATGAAGACCCACTGAACGATCATGAATCCGACGATCGAACCGATCAGGACGGAATGGCGAACGAATCGACGCATGACTTTGAGGACTCGGAGGTCGAAGAGGGGCCGGCGTCCATCCCATTCGGGATGTCGGGCGTGACCGGTCTCCTGCAACGGCTGGCTGTCGGTATCGATGAAAAGGAATGGTCTCCCAGGAAAAAGCGGGCGGTCGCGCGGTATCTCCTGGATCTCTCGAGTGAATTTTGGATGAACCAGGACGAGGTCGCGTTCTGTCGTCGGGTCGCCGCCGCCTGATCCGGAGGCCTCACCCTTCGTAGAGACCTTCAGCTCCCCGACGGATTTTCCAAAATCGGTCAGCCACCGCCGACGCTCCCTTGCGTCGGCAGTGGCTTTTTTGCCAGAGATTCACGGTGCGGGTCGAGGGAAACCTTCTCAATCAGGGCGACGCCGTCGGCGGCTCCGCCTTGAGTCGTTTGAGTCGAGTGACTTCGGCGGCCGCGTTGACTCGATCGGTTTCCCAGGTCGGCAGGTTCGTCCTGATCTCGGCCAGGATCGGCTCGGCAACTCGGATCGCAGTGCCATGTCGAGGTAGGTCCTCGGGGATCGGAACGAATGCTTGGATCTCCTGCAGAAGACCCTCGACGTGAACCACGAGGGCGTTCATTTCGCGGAGCGTGATGCCAACGCCGCTCCAGCGTCGAATGCCTCGGTCGCAGGCCGCGGTCCATGCCTTCAGCCCGTTCGCGGAAAGTGTCCACTGACCATCGGCATAAATCATGGGAAACCGGTCGCGGAATTGCGTGCTGGTGGGATCGACGAGTCGAGCCCGTTCGGTCGACCAAGGGAGGCTGGCGGCGAGCGAATCGATCGCATCGATCCCGGAGAAGAGGCCGTCGATGCGATTGCCGAGAACACCGCGGCGGTTCCCAAGTTCTTCCGCATCCGCACTGATCAGCAAGATGCCGGGATCGCCCTGCGGCTCGACCGACTCGACGCCCAGCGCTTCTCGAAGGGGATCGAGTCCGACGGGAACGGTCATCGAAAGTTTCGTCGCCTCGAGATCGATCGCATTGATCCCCGGACCGAATTCGCTGGTGGGAATCACGTTTGCCGGCATACCCTCGCCCCGAAGGCGTGGCGTCGTGGAAAGCTCTCCGTCGGTACCCACACGAAGATCGAGTGCGGGATTGACCAGGGCGTCGAGCAGAGCGGCTCGGGCGTTCCGAGTCGCGGTCGAAGTCGACGCGGGCATGGAACGTCGCGTCGCGGTCCGGAGCGCACTGAGGTCGGCAGCGACCGAATCCGCCGTACCGCCCCAAGTCGGAAGTGTCTGAATGACCGCCCGATCCGGTCCTGCGGCGGAAGTGATCGTGGCACCGTGTTCGCCCTGTTCCTCGATGTCAATCTTGTCGAACACCAGCCATTCCTCACAGGCAAAGAGGATGGGGATACCAGCGCCGCCGACTCGACGGACCAGTGCGATGGTTCGGAGATCCGCGGCGGCCTGGCGGATGCGCCCGGCGATGGCGAGGCCTTCGTCCAGAAGACCCATGGTGGCATCGAGTTCGAAGATGACCCCTTCCCACCCTTGAGACTTCGCAAGATTGATGGCCTCGTCGACGCCTCCGCTCGTCACGTTGACGCCCACCAGACCCTTGACCGGGATCAGAAGGAAACGGAACGGTGCCTCGACCTCGGCCACCTCGAGGCGTTTCGCCGGTAGTTCGCCAAAGGCGGAAGAGGATGTCGGAATACCAATGATCAGAAGGCTGAGAAAAGTGAGGCATCGAAGGAAAAAGGCGGAGCCCGTGGGACGGGTATGAGCGACTGGTCGGCGAGGCATGTTCTGAATCCGTGGCAGGGAAAGGGGGTTCGAAGTTCTAGAATGAGATCGTACTGGTTTCGTATCGTTACACTCGACTGTGCGGGCCGGTGTGGTTCCGGGCCGTCGAGACGAAACGAGCGTGGTGATGACGAGGCTGTACGGCCTCGAGATAGGACAGTCCGCATGAGCAATCAGGAACCCGATGGGCGAAGCACGTATCGCCGTCGCAAGAGATCTCAGATGCACGCCGAGGCCGAGGCCGAGGTGTTTCAGGATGCCGAGATCGCCGACCACCCGATGGTGGTCGTCGGTCGGCCCGAGCTCGTGGTGAACGAGGCCGATCTCGTCGAACTTGCTCAGGCGATTCGCAAGACGGGAAGTTTCGCCTACGACACGGAGTTTATCGGCGAAGAGACGTTCCTTCCCCGGATCTGTCTGGTGCAGGTCGCTTGCGCGGGACGGTTGGCGTTGGTTGACCCTCTGGAAGTCTCCGACCTCGGACCAATCTTCGAACTCGTGGCGGACCCGGAGATTGAGACGCTCGTCCACGATGGTGCTCAGGATCTCGAGCCAGTCCGCCGTCTTCTCGGCAAGGAGCCGCAGGGCATCGTCGATACTCAGGTGTGTGCGGGATTCCTCGACATGCCGTGGCCGAGCTCGCTCGCCAAGGCGGTCGAACGCTTCGCAGCGCACGCGTTGTCCAAGGGCCACACGTTTACGGACTGGGATGCTCGCCCTCTGACCGATCGCCAGGTTCGATATGCGGCGGATGATGTCAGATTCCTCCCACTCGTCTGGAGTCGCATGCAGGCCATGCTCGAAGCGAACGGGCGACTCGGATGGGCGCTGCAGGAATGTGAAGAGTCACGACGCCGACACTTGGGGGGATTCGATCCCGAGAAGCAGATGCGAAAGATCTCCCGAGGCTCTCGCCTCAAGGCGAAGTCGGCGACGGTTTTGCGGGAGATCGTCAAACTTCGCCACGAACTGGCCGAGGAACAGAATCTTCCTCATCGAGTCACCATGAGCGACGAGTCGGTGGCGGAAGTCGCCCGGATTCAGCCGCAGGATGTGGAAGGCCTGCAGCGATGTCGCCATCTCGGGCGACGGAACACCAGCGAGTTCGCCGAGAGGATCATCGCCGCGGTGAAGCGGGGGATCGACGGGCCTCCCCAGCCCTTTGAGAATCTGCAGACTCGGGATGAGAACGCCGAGGAGCGAATGCGGATCGATGCCATCTGGTCGGCCTTGAGCCTTCGTTGTCTGGCCGACGGAATTGCACCGAATCTATTGACCAGTCGGGCGAACCTTGCTCAGTGGTACATCAATCGTTGTGATGGGAAATCGACCGAATCGCTCTTCCTGCCGGACAGCTGGCGGTGGGAGGCGGCGGGCCGTTGGCTCGAGTCGTTCCTTGATGGCAAGTCGACTCTGGACCTTCGTTGGGACGACGGTCGCCTTCATCGGGCGGATGACGTCGAGCCCGGATGATGGGCTGACTGGAAACCGGAGCGATCAAGATCAGAAAAGGCCCGTCGGCGAGATTTGCCGGCGGGCCCTTGCTAACACGCGCGGAGGGACTCGAACCCCCAACCCTCGGCTTCGAAGGCCGATGCTCTATCCAATTGAGCTACGCGCGCTCCTGAGGCGACCCTTGGATCGCGGGCGAGGAGTGTAGCGTGAGCGGCGTCCGGACGTTCCATTCGATCCGACCAAGGTGGGGGGATGTCGAGGATTCCGAAGGAATCCGGTCGCACGACGCGAAGCGGGGCATTCCGAGGTACCTTTTCAAACCCGGCGTCGCCGGATCTGAATCTGATTCGTCTCGAGGCAGCAACCAAGGAATCGTCCCATGGGCTTCATGGAAGGCAAGCGTGGATTGATCGTCGGCATCGCGAACGAGCGCAGTTTCGCGTCCTCGATCGCCGAGAGTCTCCTTCGGGAGGGTGCGGAGTGTCTCTTCACCCATCTTCCTGGTGACAAAATGGAACGCCGGGTTCGAAGATCGATCGACGCCCTCGGGGTCACCGATCCCTGGCTTCGTCCGTTGAACGCCGGAAGCGACGAGGACATCGCCGCGGTGTTCAAACAAATCGGCGACGAGTTCGGCAAGATCGACTTTCTCGTTCATTCGATTGCCTACGCCGACAGGGACTGGCTGATGCCCGGGAAGTTCACCTCGACGCCACGAGAGGTCTTCACGCAGGCCATGGACATCTCCGCCTACACCTACGCGGCCATGGCCAACCACGCCGCACCGCTCATGACCGAGGGCGGCTCGATGATCGCGATGAGCTACTACGGCGCCGAGAAAGCAGTGCCGGGCTACAACGTCATGGGAGTCGCGAAGGCGGCCCTTGAAGCCACCACTCGATACCTCGCGCTCGAACTGGGCGAGAAGGCGATCCGGGTCAACTGCATCTCGGGCGGTCCGCTCCGAACCATGAGTGCCATGGCGGTAGGCGGCTTCGGTGAGATCCTCGACTGGGTCGAGCAGAAAGCGCCGTTGAAGCGGAACATCGAGGGGCGGGAAGTCGGTGATTGTGCCGCGTTTCTGCTCAGTGGTCTTGCAAGCGGCATGACCGGACAGTGCATTTATGTCGACTCGGGCTATTCCATCGTCGGCCTCTGATCGCGGTACCGAGCTGACTCAGATCAGTCGGCGTCAAAGCGCCACCGGCCGTCGAAGTTCAGATCCTCGTCGCGAACGATGCGTCGTCGGATCATCTGCGCCAGTTCCACGATCCCCTCGCCGCGCTCCGCGCTGATCGCGATCCGATCCACCGGGACGTCCGCGGGGTCGATCAGATCGATCTTGTTGAGAACCGGGAGAATCCCCTCGGGAGGGCAGAGTTCCTTCGGAAGCACGGCGTCCGCGACGTCGGGCGCCGTGAGGTGGATCACCAGCGTGGCGTCGCGAATCGCTCTCAGACTGCTCTTGATCGCCGCTTGTTCGATGGGATCTTCGCTCTCGTGAAGGCCTGGCGTATCGAGCCATTCGATGACCACGCCGTCCAATTCGAGGAAGGCGGAGACTCGATCTCGCGTGGTGCCCGGCGATGGAGACACCATGGCAACGGTCGTTCGATGGAGCGAATTCAAGAGAGAACTCTTGCCAGCGTTCGGAGCGCCGACGCAGGCGATCTGTACCGGCGTGATCAAGCGATTCAGTCGTATTGCGATGGCCAGTTCTTCGTCGGAGTAAGACGAGGAGTCATCGTCCCGCCGACGGGCCTGCCGGAGCAGGAGGGGTATGGCGGCGGGACTCGCCGCATTTGCGATGGCATCAAGCACCCGGGCTTCGAGTTGATCGGTGGCCTCCGGACGGGCCTCCGCAGGCGGCCGAGAACACCATTGCACGCCGTACTTCGTCAACGCCGAGGCCAGCCGGCGGATCACTGCCGGGCCACCGTGCGGCATCAGCTGGGCATGGGTCGAGGTGATCCTCGCCACGATCCCATCGTCGATGTCTGCGAGTCGCCGGTGGTGGAGTGACGTCACGTCGAAAGGACCGCGTTCGGCGATTGATTCGAGGACCGCGTCGAGGGTCGAGGCATCAGCGGTCTGGAGATCGATGATCGAGACGCCGCCTCGGCCCGGAGCCGACGATTCCCATGCTCGAACTGCTCGAACTGCTCGAACTGCTCGAACTGCTCGAACTGCTCGAACTGCTCGAACCCGACCGTCGGGCTTCACGAGTTGGTGTCTTCGGTGGCAGTGCGGTAGGCAACGGCGCAGCCTCGAAGCGTGAGGTCCGGCACGATTCGAGCGATCAGTTCGTCGTCTGCGAAGATCGATTCGGCATCACCACCGGTCGCGATCACCAGCGGGAACCCGCCGTAGTAGAGGGCGTAGTTCTCGACCAATTTCCAGACGCCGCCGTGGATCGCATTGTGCACGCCGCGGAGCATCGCATCGGTCGTGTTGCGCCCGAACGGTTCGCCCTTGGGCCGGTGGTAATCGATCGAGGGGAGCAGGTCTGCGGAGTTGGTGAGTGACTCGAGCATCGCTCGGGTGCCGGGCATGATGGCGCCGCCCTGGAAGACGCCTTCGCCGTCGACGAAATCGACGGTGACCGCGGTGCCCACGTCAACGATGATGCAGGCCTGCTTGAGTTCGTTCCAGGCCGCCGCGGCCGCCAGCAATCGGTCAACGCCGACGATCGATTCCGGATCGAGGGCCCGCCCGATCGGGACTGGGAGGTCCAGTTCGAGTTCGATGATCTCCGCACCGATCTGATCGATGACGAGTGACCGCATGGCGGTGGCGGTATCCGCTCTGACCGACGCCAGCAAGACGATTCGATCATCCTTGTCGGCATCCTTCGACCACGCGACGAGTTGTTCAAGGGCTTCGGTCGGGGTGTCGGAGGACACGGCCACGAATTCCTGAATCGTTCCGTCGGCGATTCGGCCGACCTGGGTCCGGGTGTTGCCGATCGAGACAGCGAGCGCGAAGGACATCGCGAAATTCCAGTCGAGCGGTGCGGGAACCGCGAACACGGGTGATCTCAGCGAGCAGCCGCAGTGGGCTCGCCGGCGACCGCAGCCGCGATCGAGTCGATCATTCTATCGAAGAGGCGGGTGAACAATGGACCCCCAGGAAGAGACCGCCCGTCGATGGCGGAGATCGAGTGAAGAATCCGGCGACTCGAGGTGATCGCGATCTCATCGGCCCGGAGGAATTCGCTCACTGAAAGAGGACGGCACTCGACCGGGATGCCGGCCGCCCGAGCGGATTCGATGGCGAGGGCGAGCATGGTTCCCGGCAGGATTCCTCGGAAGGCCCCGACCTGCGGGGTGACGATGGCACCATCGACGGAAGCGAGGACGTTTGAATGCGACCCTTCCGAGATCAGGCCGTCCCGGTGAAGCACCGCCTCGCTCGATCCAGCATCGATCGCCAGCGCCGCCGCCATCACGTTCGGGAGCAGGCCGATGGTCTTTAGATCGCAACGTTGCCAGCGATCGTCCGGCCGGAGGATCACGGTGGTGCTGACCGGCCCGGTGAGATCCGCCAGTGACGGGCTCGGGACCGCGTACGCGAAAATGGTGGGGTCAAGTGGTGCGTGGGGGACGTGTTGTCGCGGGATCTCGCATCCGCGCGTGACTTGGAGATAGACGCAGGCATCCCGAAGATCTTCGGCAATCAGGAGTTGGTCGACGATGCTCGAATACCGGGAAGCATCGAACCCTGAAATTCCGGTCTCGAGGAGACTCGTGGCGAGCCGTTCCTGATGGGCGTGGATGGAAAGCGGGACACGATCAAAGACCCGCACCATCTCGTAGACGCCGTCTCCGAAGAGAAAGCCGCGGTCGAATGGCGAGATTCGAGCCTCGTGGGCGGGTACGAGCGTGTCTCCGAGGAGCACCTGCCGTGGCCAGAGATTCGGATCGATGCCGTCAGCAGCCACGCCGGGCCTCGATGAATCGACTGATTCTCGCCGGATCAAGGTCATTCTCCCAGTGTCCATCCACCTTGAGCGCGGAGCCGACGATCACGCCACTGGCTCGGTGCAGGAGACTCGGCAGGGATTCCGGGGTGGCGCCGCTTCCGACCATGACCGGGAGCGGTGACGCCGCTCGGGCGGCATCGATGTCGATCTCGGATGCGGGGGATCCGGTGTGGGGTCCGGTGATGATGACGGCGTCGGCACCTGCGAAGTGTGTTCCGGACACGAGGTCCGTGATCGAGAGATCAGCGGTCACGGCATGCGCGGAGTGCTTCTTGCGGACGTCGGCCCAGATCGCGATGTGCTCGGCGCCGATCATTCGTCGGAATCGCAGCAGTGGGCCGGCGTCGGCTTCCGCGAAGATCCCCTCGTCGGCGACGGAGGCATACGCGAATCCTTCAGCGCGGATGAATTGGGCGCCGGAGGCGTGTGCCACCGAGATCGCCTCGCGGTTGGCGCCAGCCAGAATCTGCACCCCGACCGGAACATCCACGGCATCGACCACGGCCTTCGTCGCCAACGTCATGGCGGCGATGATTTCGGGTCCGACGGTTCGGAGCAGATAAGGGAGATCGTGCATGTTCTCGACCAGAACCGCGTCGAAACCGGCCTGGACGAGCATCCGTGCCTCACGTACTGCAGTGGCGGTGATCATCTCGGGGGTTTGGGAGTTCCGAGGCGTTCCGGGGAGGGCACGAAGATGCACCATGCCGACGGTCGTGATGCTTGAGGAATCAAATCGGCGAGGAGGGTTCTTCATGCGGGTTTCTTTCGAATCTTGGAGGCCGCATCCTGCTCGTCGTGGAGGCGGATTTTCTGGTGTGATCGGCCAAGCTGAATGAAGAGGACGAGAATCATCATGGTGACAAGAGCGATGAGTCCGAGGATCCCACAGACCAGCCAGAACGCACCGGAATCGTCGGCGAACGGGATTCCCTTCACGTTGATGCCCAGAAGTCCAGTGATGAAGGTGAGGGGAAGAAAGATGGTCGCGATCCAACTCAATCGGTACATCGACCCGCTCATCTCATCCATCGCGCGGATGTGATCCTGTTCGGAGAGGATTCGAGCCCGCTCCAGTTGGCCGTCGATTCGGTGCTCGATCCACCCGGCTCGCTCGAGCAGACCTCGAAGCGAGGCCAGATCGCGAGCGGTTGCGGTCGTGCTGAAATCGACGATGCATCGTTGCAGCATGGTCTGGACCGGGTCGAGGTGCCGATCGACGCGGAGCAGGATCTGTCGAATCTGATTGATCGCTTCGATGCGACCGCTCCGGGCGTTCGCACGCTCGGTCTCGGTGCCGTCGAGCACCGCGGCGATGCGGCGAATCGTCGGCGGGACGCGGTCTAGAAACTCGTCCATGAGTTCACACGCGACCCCCAGTGGCGTTCGCAGCTCGGCACCGTTTTGGGCGATCGCATCGCAAGTGGTTTCGATCACCCCAAGATTCCCGTGTCGAAGGGTGAGCATTCTGCTGTTCGAGAAGGCGATGACCAAGTCATAGTCATCCTCGGTCTCCATGAGGATTTCCGCGGGGAGTTCGAGCCGAAGCAGTGTCGATTCCGAGAACCGCCTTCGCCCGCTCTCGAAACCTCGCTCGTGAAGCGAATCGAGGAACTCCGGTGGAATTCCGATATCACGAGCGTACTTATCGATGACCCCATCGGACGTCGCCGATGCCAACAGATCGATCCACTCGAAGTCCACGCCCGGGGGGCTGAGACGACGGGCGCCAGGACCGAGGTCTTCGTACCATTGGACGGGAATCGTCTGGAGTTTCATCGGCATGCGGTGGAATCCTAAGGACGGGCGCGAAGAAAACAGATCCAGAGGAGAGTACCGATGCGATTCGAAAGATGCCCGGCTGAACCGGGGAATCCCGAGCGATTCCAACTCATTGCTGCGCCCGGGAGAGGCGCGATGGTGGTTCCGGCGGCGGGCATGAACCTTGTGTCAGTCGGCATTGACGGTCGAGAGATGCTCCGTCTGCCGATCGCCCTCGAGGAGTTTATGTCGACGCAGAAGACCGGAGGTGTGCCGTTGCTGCACCCTTGGGCGAATCGGCTTCGTGGAGATATCGTCGAGCACGCCGGGGTGAGCGTCGATCTTGCCGCCGTTCCGGGTCTCAAGAGAGACGGCAACGGGCTGCCGATGCATGGTCTGCTGCTGCGTTTCGACGCGTGGGAGCTTGATCACGGGACCGACGGCGACGAGGCTTGGATCGAGGGGAGAATCGACTGGCCTTCATTTCCCGGTCTGATGGCGGCGTTTCCGTTTCCGCACCGACTCCGAATCCGCTGGACGCTTCGATCGATCGCCGGGGGACTGCAGGCGACCTGTATTCATGAAGTGGAAGCGAGAGAGATCGCGGTCCCTCTGGCCGCGGGGTGGCATCCCTATCTGGCGCCCGGGCCCGGGTCGCACGCCGCATTGCAGGTCGAAACGCCGACGCTTCGCCCGGTCGCACTCGACGATCAAGGTCTTCCCTGCCGCGACGATGCCGGGGATCTGATCTTCGGCGATCCGATTGACCAATCCGGGCCTCTGGGGTCAAGGCAATTCGACGACTTGCATCGTGCCCCGGACGGCGGTTGGAAGTGCGCGATCTCAAGTCCAGACGGCGGGCGGATCGAATTCGAGGCCGACTCCAACTGGCCGTGGTTGCAGTTGTACTCGCCTCGTGACGCGGACTTCATGTGCTTCGAACCGATGCTCGCCCCGACTGCGGCCCTCTCCGACGGCGCGGCGCTTGTCGTTGCGGCGGGTACCGTGTTCCAAGCCTCCTTCACCATTCGTTTCACGGTCTAATTCTGATCGCGACGCTGCTCCGCCAGAGAATCGAACTCACGTGATGAAACCAGGTCTCGGTCGACAACTTGAGGGAAGACGCATTCTTATCACCGGCGGTGGGACCGGCATCGGTGCCGCGACGGCGCGAGCATGTGCCGCGGCGGGAATGCAGGTGATGCTCTCCGGCCGGCGGGTGGAGCCACTTGAGAGAGTTGTCGGGGAGATCAAGTCGGCGGGTGGGGAGGCATCGTTGCGGGTCGGAGACGTCGCGGCCGCGGGCGCCAGCGAGAGGTTGCTCGACGCGATGGACGAGGACTTTGGCGGCATCGACGTGGTCTTCGCCAACGCGGGATACGGCATCGAGAAGCCGGTGCTCGACGCAACTCCCGAGGAGATTCGTCGCATCTTTGATGTGAATCTCGTGGCGGCGATCGATCTGATGCGGGTGACGGGGCTTCGACTTCGCGAAGAGAACCGCCCCGGGCATCTGCTGGGATGCGCGAGCATCCTCGGCAAGTTCACAATGCCGGGCTACGGCCTCTACTCGTCGACCAAGGCGGCCCTCACCCATGTCTGCCGATCGATGCGATGTGAACTGTACGACGACGGGATCGCGGTCTCCAGCGTGCATCCAGTCACCACGCGGACCGAGTTCTTCGATGTTGCGAAGAAGGAAAGCGGGGAAGGATACGGGCCCGTGGTGAAGGACGGTGTCCCGACGCATGCGCCACGGATCTTCGTGCAGTCGGCGGACGTGGTGGCACGGGCCGTGGTGAAGTGTCTTCGCCGGCCGCGAGCCGAAGTCTGGACGTCGTCGGTCGGTCGTCTGTCGGCGGGAATCTTCGAATTGGTGCCCCCGGTCTACGAGTTGGTGCTCCGTTCGGAGATGCGGCGAAAACGTCGCGAAGGGGCTTCGGAGCGATGACTGATCGCGGATTCTGCGTACCCGGATGGGAGGAGTCTCGATATCGATGCCGGAGACGGCCACGGTGCCTGAGGGGCGAACGCAGGATTCGGCGGGCTTCGGTATCTTGGCCGGTCTTCGGCGTGCTCTCCGCGGGGTGATCCGCGGCGTTCAAGTACGCGTGCATTCCTCTTCGGAAGGATCTTGGTCTATGGCCATTCGAGTCGGCATCAACGGGTTCGGTCGCATCGGTCGGCTCGTCTATCGCGCGGGGATCCGGCGTGGGGGTTTCGAGTTTGTCGGGGTCAACGACCTTGTCCCCTCGGACAACCTCGCCTACCTATTGAATCACGACACGGTGCATGGACGTTTCGAGCATCCTGCCACCGCCACCGACGCCGGCTTCGAGTGCCACGGGCAGTCCACGCGTTGCACCAGCGAACGCGACCCCGCAGCGCTGCCCTGGGGTGAGATGGACGTGGACTACGTCATCGAATCGACCGGACTGTTCACGTCCGGCGACGATGCCGCGAAGCACATCGCGGCCGGCTGCAAGCGGGTGGTGATTTCGGCTCCAACCAAGACCCCCGACACCGTGAAGACCATGGTCTTCGGCGTCAATCACGAGAGCTACGTCCCGACCACCGACCTGGTCGTGTCGAATGCGAGTTGCACCACCAACTGTCTCGCACCGATCACCAAGGTTCTCAATGACACGTTCGGCATCGATGAAGGTCTGATGACCACCGTGCACGCGGTGACCGCGACCCAGCCCACCCAGGACGGTCCGAGCAAGAAGGACTGGCGAGGCGGCCGGAACGGGTACATGAACATCATTCCGGCAAGTACCGGCGCCGCGAAGGCGGTCGCCCTCTGCATCCCCGAGATCAAGGGCAAGCTCACCGGCATGGCGTTCCGCGTCCCGACGCCCAATGTGAGTTGCGTCGACCTGACGTTCCGCACTTCCAAGAGCACCAGTCTCGGCGAGATCAACGAAGCGATGAAGGCCGCCGCGAACGGTGCGATGAAGGGGTATCTCGCCTACACCGAAGAAGAGGTCGTCTCGAGTGATTTCATCGGCGACACCCACAGTTCAATCTTCGACGCCGGGGCAGGTATCGGGCTCAATGATCGCTTCTTCAAGGTCATCAGTTGGTATGACAACGAGGCCGGCTACGCCAATCGGTGCCTCGACATGGTCGCCATGATGGCGGAGAAGGACGGCAAGGCCTGAGAAAGAGGGTTGATCATCGGATGCCTTGACAGTGCGTCCGGACCGATCTACCCTTTCCGATCGCTCAACGAAACCTTATTGCGGGGTAGAGCAGTCTGGTAGCTCGTCGGGCTCATAACCCGGAGGTCGCAGGTTCGAATCCTGTCCCCGCTA
>CALFOM010000064.1 GCA_937919685.1 uncultured Phycisphaera sp. | reverse complement strand
TGGAGACGGCCGCCGAACCGTGGACCACGCGATGTCACGAATTGATGGCGATTCACGCTTCGGCCTCACAGACCCGCGGAATGTGAACGCGCCTGGAATGGCTCGCTCAAAATCTCAACCTCGAGCGACGATCGGTTCAGCGGCCACGGCTCGCCGGTACCGGTCCGTGCGAACTCAAGACGAACGCGGTTCCGTAGAGCTCTCCAAGCCGAGCAGGTGACAACACATCCTCCGCATCCCCCCGGTAGAGCACCCGACCTCGGGCGAGCAGGATCGCTCGGTCCGCGATCGACCACGCCACGGAGACATCGTGCAAAGCCGCCACCACGGCTCCGCCAGCCTTTGTGAATTCCCGGAGGATCTCGGCGACGCGTTCGATCTCATGGGGATCCTGTGCCGAGAAAGGCTCGTCGAGCAACAGCACTCCTTTGCTCGAAGGGTCGATCTGCACCAGCGTTCGCGCCAGTCCCACTCGTTGCTGCTGTCCGATCGAGAGCTCCGTCAACGGGCGGTCGATCTCAGACGCCAGACCAACGCGGTCCACCGCGGCTTCGACTGGCAAATGACCAACTCGACCTCCTCGCGACGCGTATCGGCCGAAACCAACCACATCTCGAACGGAGAATGGACCTGATACGCCCGCTCGTTGTGGCAGATATCCGATTCGAGCCGCTCGTTCGAGGTCGGGCACGGTCCTCAGATCACGATCGTCGAGACGCACCATCCCCTTTTCGAGCGACTGCACGCCGGCAAGCCCGCGCACCAACGTGCTCTTGCCCGCGGCGTTGGGCCCCAGTACGACGGTCAGACTTCCCGAAGAGATCTCGAGATCCACGCCGTCAAGCGCCTTGATCGCGCCGAACCGTACGGTGATGTCCCTCGCGGACAGTGTCATGAGAGGCTCCCCCGCCGCAGAAGCAGCCAAAGGAAGACCGGACCGCCCACCAGCGAGGTCACGACGCCCACTGGCAGCCGCCCACCACCGAGATCAATGAACTGGCGAACCGCATCAGCACCGAGGAGCACGCTCGCCCCGGCCAGCACCGTTCCGGGGACGAGAAGATGGTGCCGCGGACCAACCAAAAGGCGGGCAGCGTGCGGCGCCAGCAGACCGACGAACGCGATCGGGCCCACCAGCACCACCGACGCGGCGGCGAGCAGCCCACCCGCGAGAAGTAGGCCATGCCGGAGCCGATCGACGGGAACGCCCACACTCCGTGCCTCGTCTTCGGTGAGGCATGCCGCATCCAGCGCAGAGGCGAACCTGAAGCCGAGACCGCAACCAGCGATCACCAGAACCCCAATCGTGGTGAGAAGCCACCACGGTGAAACTTCAGGAATACGCCCCATCATCCAAGACACCAGATCCCCACGAACTCCGTTGGGGACGAGGTGTTGGAGCAGCATGATTCCGGCCGCAAAGGTCGCGCTCGTGATCACCCCGCAGAGCACAAGGGTGACCGGATCGAACGTCCCCAGTCGTCGCGACAGCATCCAGACCACCCCGATCGCCAGAAGCGAACCGAGCGCCGCCGCAGGCATGCCGGCGAAGGCGAGCAGTAGTCCACCCACGCCACCAACGAAGCCGCCGGCCAGGCTCATCCAAGTCGCCGTCATCAGCCCGAAGCCGGCGCCACTCGAAACCCCTAACACCCACGGGCTGGCGAGCGGGTTACGCAGCAGCACCTGGAAGCAGAGCCCCGAGAGCCCGAGCCCGGCACCCGCGAGTACGGCGGCGGTCGCCGCGGAACCTCGAACCATGAGTATCTCGGACGCCGGGATCCCGAACGTCATCACCACGTCGCCGGTTTCATCGATCGATCGCCCGATGAGCAATCGCGCGAGAATCACCAAGCCGCCGATCACCGCCAGGCCGAGAAGCCCTCGACCACCGCTTCTCCGACCGAGACCCGTCACGGAGCCACCTCACGCGTGGGGGCCGGCCTCGATGGAGCGAGAACCGTCCGAAGGCTCGCAACCACATCGGGGATTCGAGTGCTCGGTTCGAATGCGTCGGGGCTGAGAAGCACCTCGAAGCGTGGCATCTTCTTCCAGGGAAGCGACTGCAGCGTCGCCAAGCGGCGTCCGTCATCCGCCTTTGCCATGACCAGCACGACCAACGGCGGTTCCAGCGAGATCAGTTCTTCGACTCCGGCTTCCATCCAGCCCGCTCGGCGAACGAGATTCCGACCGCCTGCGGCGATCATCACTTCATCGAGATACGTCCCGCTTCCGACGAGCCCGAAGGGATCGACTGAATAGAGCATCACCAAATCGATGCTCAAAACATCCGATCTCGGAGACTCGCCCGCCGCGTTCACGGCAGACCGAATGAACTCGGTGCGATCCATCCACGCTCGCTCCGATGATGCACTGATGACACCGCGGGCCCCCAGCGCACGCACGACCGCGGTGATGTCGCCGACGCCATCGAGGCGTTGCGAAATCACTTCGAAACCGATTCGCCGCTGCAACTCGAGAATCGAAGGGTCTATCCCAGACGCCGGCGGCTGCACCAACACCAGATCAGGCTTCGCCGCAAGCAGGAGTTCCGCATCAGGACCTTCGAGCGTCCCGATCACCGCGGCGTCGTCGACCCCGCGGCACCAGGGCGTGCGACCGACCAGCAAATCCTGGCCACCAAGATCCACCAGCATCGTGGTCATCGCAGGCGAGAGGCTGACGACACGCTTGATCCGACCGGACGGCGACGCAACGGCCGCCCCGATCGAACTGGACTTCTCTTCGCAACCCGACGCAAGCAGCCCCGCCAGAAGCAAGGCCATCCACCGCAGCTTGCAGGGCCGCAGATCGCGTCCTCGCCGTTGCTTGGGGCGACAGAACCACTCGGACCCGACGAGCGGGCCCAAACCTTCCGCGAATGTTCTGGTTAGAGGAGGCATCGAGACGACTTCATACAGTACCGCCCCGTCATCTCCGAAAGGGAACTCCATGGCGCTTCTTCAATCCGTTCGACGCTGGTTCACCCGCGAGCAGCCGCTGGAGCTGAATATCTCCAATCTGATCTCCGAGTCGGTGGCCACCTCGACGCCCTCGCCCCGCACGGAATCCCGCTTCCGATCCGCCAAGATCTCCGTCGCCACGATGGTCGACGAACTCGATCGGGCGGAATCCGCCCGCTTTCCTGACCTCGATCCGGACGATACGAGTCCCGACACCGAAGTCCAGGCCCCAACCGCCACCCCACCCCACCCGCTGGCTTCCTTGAGCCGCATCGAAGGCGCCATCTCGGAAGGTCGGGCGGCTCAAGACCGGATCGCAGAGTCCGTCTCCAGCGTGCCGCGAGCGATCTTGGCCTTCGATCAGGCCGCGACCCGCCAGCAGCACCTTCTGGAGATTCTCGAAGGTCTGGCGAGTCAGCACCAGGAACAGTCGGGTCGGTCCACCGTCGCCATGGAACGAATGACCGAGTCGATCGAACGAAGTTCAGAAGTCGCCGGACTGGTCCAACGCCAGTTGGATGCCAATCATCAGATCGCCCTCGAAACCGTCGCTCGACTCGACCAGGTCAGTCACGCCATCTCAGAGAGCAACCAGACCAGTCGGGCCGTCGGAGAAGCGATGGCCGCCATGATCGGTGAGATCCGTGATCGGGACCTGGCACAAGAAGAACGTTCGAGCGTCCTCCAGGGATGGATCGTGGCGAGCGTCGTAGGGTGCATCGCCGCCTCTGCGGCCGCATTGGCACTGGCCTGGGCCGTGATGGGCGCCCAAGGCTGACCCCTCCGTCCTCCGGCATCGCTCGGGAGCGGTCCTCATCAATCCCGATCTGCACCGATCATCCCGGCATCAACTGCGTCTGGGCCAGCCGGCGATAGACCTCACATCGACCGAGCAGTTCTGCATGCGTGCCGACGTCTACGATTTGGCCTTCGTCCATGACCGCGATGCGATCCGCGGCCAGGACCGTACTCAAACGATGCGCGATGACGACCAGCGTTCTCCCCGCTCGGAATTCGGCGATGGCCATATTGATCTGCTCCTCGCTGTCGGCATCGATCTGGCTCGTCGCTTCATCGAGAATCAGAATCGAAGGCTCCCGGAGAAGCGCCCGAGCAATCGCGATGCGTTGCCGCTGACCGCCGGACAGGGAGGTACCCAATTCAGCCACCGGCGTCTCATACCCGGAAGACAATGCCTCGATGAAAGGACGAGCATGGGCCAACCCGGCTGCGGAGCGAATCGCTTCGTCGCTGACTTCCAGCCCGAACGCGATGTTCTCCCGGATGGTTCCGCGGAAGAGCACCGTCTCCTGCGTCACGACCCCGATCTGCTTCCGAAGACTCTCCAGCCGGATCTCCCGAAGATCGTGCCCATCGATCGAGACGGTTCCCGCCGACGGATCGAATAGCCGTGGAAGCAGCGCCAGCAACGTGGTCTTTCCGCAGCCATTCGGGCCCACGATCGCCACATGTTCTCCGAAACGAATTTCTAGATCGATGCCCTGGAGCGCTTCGCGTTCCGCTCCGGAGTATTGAAATCGAACCCCATCGAACCGGATCGACTCGAAATGCCTCGGAAGTTCCGGTCGGTCGAGCGTGTCCTGATGCTCGTTCGGAATGGCCAGAAGTTCCTCAAGTCGTTCCGCTGGTGCGGCCGCGGCTTGGATGTCGTTGACCAGTCCAGCAAGCGGCTTCAGACTCCCTCCCGCGACTCCCAATGCCGCGAGCGAGAGCATGAAGGAATCGAATTCCATCTCCCCATCGAGAATCTGCCGGGCAGCGAGCGTCGCGAGGCCGATCAATACGAAGACCGCGAGCATTTCGATGAGGGGAGAGGAGATCGCCCTTGCGGTTCGCACACGGAGCTCTTCGCGGAGCACCTCCTGATTGGCCGACTCGAAGCGGATGCTCGCTAACGATTCCGCCGTCGCAGTCTTGACCGTTCGGATGCCCTGGATCGCCTCATTGGAGACCCGAAGCAGGTCCTCCTGGGCCACCAGTGCAGCCCGGGTGGCACGGCGGATTCGTCGCCCGAGTTTCCGCAGGATGATCGCGAGCAACGGCGCGACGAACAGCGCGACGATGGTCAATCTCCAATCGAACCAGACGGCGGCCGCAAAGGCTGCGAGCCCTTTGGTCAACTGCGATACTGTCTTGCTGGTCAGGGCGAGCAGTCCGCCCTGCAACGCCATCGAGTCCTTGTTGATCCGACTCACCAGCTCGGCGGCGCCACGGCGCTGGACCTCGCCAAGCGGCATCGCAAGCGAGTGCTGAAATGCCTCAGTGCGAACCTCTGCGACCGCGCGGTTACTGAGCTCAAGCGCCAGAAACTGATGAAGGAAATTCGCTGTGGCTCCGAAGATCGTCAGCAACGCCAAGCCCACCATGATGGCGACCACCGCATGGAACGGACTCGAAGGGAGAAGTTCCACCACGCCTTCGGGGATCGTGAACCCTTGGCGGCTCGTGTTGTATTGCTCGATCAGTTGCGCGACGGTCTCTTTGGACCTGCCTTCGAGAATGATCCGCAGAAGAGGGCCGAGACTCACCAGCCCGATGCCAAGCCCACCCGCGGAGAAGATCGCGCAGACGATAGACCCGCTGAGAAGCCAGGGGTGCCGAAGGAGTCTCGGAAGAAGGTGTCGAAGACCGTCCATCAAGTGATCAGAGCCGCCGTGGTCGAGTCGTTGAAAATTCCCGGGTCATCGACCGGGTCGGGAACTTCGAAGGATACGGGAAGCGCCACGGTCACGCGGACGCCCAAGCCGTCGATCACGCCTTCAGACGTTCCAATTCCGCCCAGAATCCGGGGTGGCTCTTGGCCACGCAGCCGGGATCCTCGATTTCGAGACCGCCGGTCAGCGAACCAATGATGCCGAAACTCATGGCAAGTCGATGATCATCCCACGTCCCGATGCGAATCGGCGACGCCGGCGGTTGGCGATCACCCGGAGGGGGCGCCACCTTGATCGCGCCGGGCTCCTCCGAGACCTCGCAGCCGATTTTCCGCAACTCGATCGCCAGCGCAGAGATGCGATCCGATTCCTTCACCCGCAGCGTTTCGAGTCCCGTGAAGTGGGATGGCGATCGAGCAATCGACGCCAGTGCCACCAGGCCCACCGCGGCGTCAGGAAAGGACGAACAGTCGAGGGTCACGCCATCCAGGTGCTCGGGCCCGGAAATGACCACGTGGCCGTCGGTGGCCTCGACGATCGCTCCGAACGAATCCAGTGCCAGGAGCGCCGCGAGATCTGGTTGTCGACTTCGCCGACCAAGGCCGCTGATTTCGAGCCTTGAACCCGGTCGCCCTGCGGCGAGCATGGCGGGGTAAATCGCACTCGACGCGTCGGCCTCGATTTCAACGTCGAAACTCCGCACGGTCTGACTGGGGATTTCGATTCGAAGCAGACCGCCGTCCTTCGATCGTTCGACGACGGTGTGAACGCCAACCTCTTCCAACGCGAACAGCGTGAGATCGAGATAGGTCTCGCTGGTGGGCGGTTCAGTGAAACGAATCACGACGCCTCGACGAGTGAATGGTGCGACCAGCAACACCGCCGAGACGAACTGGCTGCTGGCGGTGCTCCCGACCGCCACGTCGCCGCCTTCGAGGAATTCCGTGGGCTCAACTCGAACCGGAAGACGCCTTTCGACCCCGAGATACTCGACCCGCCCACCAAGTTGCCGAACCAATTCCACGCCCTCGTCGATCGGCCTCGCCCGCATCCGCGCAGCGCCGTCGATCTCCACCGGGAGCCTCGCCAGCGCCGCCGCCGCGATCATGAATCGAGTCGGCGTTCCCCCCGCACCGAGATCAATCGAACCACCGCCCGGGAATCGGCCGTCACCCCCGTCGAGCCGAAGGACATGGCCCTCCGGACGGACGATTCCCCCCAATGTTTCGATGGCGGCGAGCAGCCGATCGGTATCTTCGGCGCGAAGCGGATGCCGCAAAACGCCTTCTCCACGACACAACGCTGCCAAGATCAGGAATCGATTGGTGAGGCTCTTCGATCCCGGAGGACGAACGGAAGCGATCAGCGGCCCCTCGAGGCGGGAGACGATCCTCGAACTCCCTGATTCCGGTCCGACCAAGATCAGGATTCCCGTCGAAACACAGCGACCACATCCTCGACCGGAACCACGAAGAGACGATTGTCACCTTCGAAGTCGACCGGGATGCCTTGCTTGGGATTGAAGAGCACGCGATCGTATTGCTTGATCGGATAATCCTCGTCGCGCTCGATCTGGCAACTGATCGAGACAATCCGCCCGGTCAAGGTCGGTATCTCGATCTTGTCCGGGAGATGAATCCCCACCTTCGTGATTTTTTTGTCCTCATCCTTCCGGATGAGCACCCGCATGCCGATCGGTTCGACGACCTCGATGGTGTCTTTTCGTGTTGAACTGCTGGCCATGACCGGATCATACGATGCGGACGGCCTCTCCGGTCCGGAACTTTTCACGGAACCCTCCCCACGGCTCATTTTCGGACTCCAGCCACCGTCGGGGGTAGCATTCCATCCATGAACAACCCTGCCGACAACCTCCGTGCGCTGATCCGAGACATTCCGGACTTCCCCAAACCAGGGATCGTCTTCAAGGACATCACACCTCTGCTCGCGGACGCCGCCGGACTGGCCATGGCGGTGGAAGTCATGGCCAACCCCTTTCGGCATGACCGGGTCGACCTCGTGGTCGGGGCGGAGAGTCGTGGCTTTATCTTTGGAACGGCGATCGCCCAGGCGTTGTCTTGCGGATTCGTTCCGATTCGGAAGCCCGGAAAATTGCCGGCTCAGACCGTCCAGGCGTCCTATGACCTGGAGTACGGCTCGGACGTCTTGGAAGTCCATGTCGATGCGATCAAGCCGGGACAACGCGTCCTGATGGTCGATGATCTTCTGGCGACCGGAGGAACCATGAGCGCCTGCATCGACCTCGTCCGCGGCCTCGGCGCCGACATCATCGCCACGGCATTCCTCATTGAACTCACCTTCTTAGAAGGCCGCCAAAAACTCGGCGACGTCCCGATCCACGCGGCGATTCAATACTGACCTCGACGGACTCAGGACACCGGCGAGATCTGCGTGGTTCCCCCGACGGTCGCCATGAGCCCGAACAACACGACAAAGAGGATGACGCCGGCAATCTGTAAGACCAACAAGATCGTTCCGATGATCCCGCAGATATAGCCCGCTTGGGTCGATGTGCGACCTTCCGAATCGCGCTGGCCAGCATCGATCTCCGCGAGGTCGCCTCGCCCCATGAGAAAGGCCACGATCCCGAGCGGAGCGCAAACAATCAAC
Organism: uncultured Phycisphaera sp.; assembly: GCA_937919685.1. GTDB lineage: Bacteria > Planctomycetota > Phycisphaerae > Phycisphaerales > SM1A02 > UBA12014. The sequence goes on along the minus strand of CALFOM010000064.1, from coordinate 17,432 downwards.
GAGAGAATGCCGAGCACGAGTATGAGGGATCCTCGATCGGGTTTCATGGCCACTTCCAGATTGAGCGTTTTCGCGTGGGCTTGGGGGTGACCGGCGACCCGGAATCGACCCTTTGATGCTCGGCAGGGACAGCGTGCCGATTTTTCCGGACACAACGCAATTTTCGTGCTCCGAAGCTTGGATTCAGACCTTCCACCGAGCATCCCTCATTCGCTCGCTGAGCCGCTCAGGAAGGGTACAATTGGCATTCGAATACCGGTTCGCGCCACGGCCCCGCCGACGCCCCGATCCGGATGTCTTTGTTCTCGTTTTGCCTCCCAGGATCAAGTCATGACCACTGCTCGTTCTACGCCGACAACGTCAGGCGCCACCACCACCGACCCCCTTCAACTCATTGACGTGGACCACGTCCGGTTCTTCGTCGGTAACGCGAAACAGGCCGCGATCTTCTACGCCCACACCTTCGGATTCCAGGTCAGCCAGATCGCCGACCTCACCACGGGCAGCCGCGAGACCGCCCGTTATCTCCTCACCCAGGGCAACATCCGATTCATCCTTGAGACTCCCCTCTCGTCGACGCACCCGATCAACGAGGAACTCGTCCGATACGGCGACGGCGTGAAAGACGTCGCGTTCACGGTTCACGATGCGGAGAAGGCCTTCGAACGAGCGGTGTCCAACGGTGGAACACCGGTCGGAGAACCACGGACGACCTCCGACGATCAAGGCGCCGTGACGATGGCGACCATCAAGACCTACGGACGGGCCGTGCACACCTTCGTGAGCCGGACCGGAGACTACGCCCTCCCCAAGCTGAAGCAGGGCGGCCTGTTCTCGCCTGATTTCACGGCCGTCGACTTCGCACTCAACACCTACAACCGTGAGAATCCCTGCGGTCTCCAGTTCGTCGACCACTGTGTCGGCAACGTCGAGCAAGGAAAGATGAACCACTGGGTCGACTGGTACGAGAACGTGATGGAATTCTCGATGTTCAAGCACTTTGACGACGCCGACATCTCGACCGAGTATTCAGCCCTCATGTCAAAGGTCATGGCCTCGGGCAATCACCTGATCAAGATGCCCATCAACGAACCGGCCGACGGCAAGAAGAAGAGCCAGATCCAGGAATATCTGGAGTGGCACGATATGCAGCCCGGCGTGCAACACCTTGCACTCCGCACCAACGACGAGCTTACTTCGGTCGCAGAATTGCGACGACGTGGCGTCGATTTCCTCTCCTTGCCGGACACCTACTACGAAGCGGTTTGGAATCGCGTTAACGGCGTGCTCACCGAGCACGGCCATGAGCCGGTCAAGGAGGATCACGAACGCATCCGTGACCTCGGGATCCTGATTGACGCGGATGACGAGGGGTACCTACTCCAGCTGTTCACCAAGCCGTTGCAGGACCGCCCGACCCTTTTCTTCGAGATCATCAGTCGCCGCGGCAGCCAGAGCTTCGGTAAGGGCAACTTCAAGGCCCTCTTTGAAGCCCTCGAGGTCGAACAGGACCGACGCGGCAACCTCTAGATTTCGCTTCGATCTCGCTCGCGATGCCGTCCATTGTTCGATCCCCGTTCCGCCTTCCGCCGGAACGGGGTTCGTCACATTTTGAAACACTGGTTCTTTCGATCCTGAAAATCGCGAAGAACCGAAGGCGCGACAACAATTCTGTCCCAGGATCTGCCGATCGTTCGAGCGACCCGCGATCCCGAGACATCTGCATCTCTTACTCTGCTTCGTCGCGATCATCGCGTCTCTCAGGTTCCGACGGTCCGTCTTCGATCACGTCGACATCGATCGTCGGCCAACCGGGAATCATGCCACGCGTCCGGATTGCAAGCGTTCGTGCCCGATGTCGCAGACGCAGCCCGCTGGGCTCGATTGATCCGAGCAGGAACAGCGACACCAGCCGCATGGCGCTGGTCAGGATCATGAGGACGGCATAGCCCCTCAGGCCGGTCCCCATCCACTCCAGAACACCGGCACCAAGAAGGCTGCCGAAGGTCATCACGGTCGCCAGCGCCAGCTGGTAGACGGTCATGATGGGCGTCCGCTTGTCCTCCGGGATGGTGTCGAAGACCAGTAGAAACGAGCCGGTCTCCCAGCACGCCCAGCCAAAACCAACATAGACCTGGAGGATTACCAGCCACCAAAGTTGATCGGAGATCAACCAGAAGCCCGCCGCCGGCGTGGTGAGTGCCGCGCCGAGCCAGAGCACCTTGCCTGGACCGAATTTCTTGGTGAGTCGGCCGACGAGCGGAAGAAACATGATCTTGGAGCCGAAGGTGCCTGCTTGCACCACCATGATCTGCCAGTACTCGAGCCCGAGGGTCTCGCGCATGTACGGCCCGAAAAACGGCGCCGTCACGAAGACACAGAGAAAGAAGGCCAGCATGTAGAGAAGCAGGGCTCGGGTCCGCCGATCCGCAAAGAGTCGCCGAACTGTGCCGGGCGTCGGCGGTTCGATCTGTTTCGCCAGACCGGGGTTCGGCTCGCTGTGCCTTGAAAGCAGGACGGCGGAAATCGTCCTCGCCAGCGCGGCAATTCCAAAGACCACCGCGAAGGCGATCAACGGAAGACCGGCCTGCTCACCAGCCTGAAGAATGAGGCCGGCCATCAAACCGATCCCGAGAAACCCCTGAATCCACCGACTGCGGGTCGTCCAGAAATGAGACCGAATCCCTCGCGGCACCAATGACGTGAACCAGGTCTGCCACGGTGGCCCCGTCATGTACCCGCTCGCCCAGTAGATCGAGATCACGATGTACAGGACCCAGATCGGCATCGATCCGACACTCGCCCCAATCACCAGCGGAACCAAAGAGACCGCCTGAATCGCCGCGAACATCCAGACCCACCGTCGAAGGGAGCCGATCTTGCGAACGCCCCATGGCGTGATCAACTGGACAAAGGCGCCGATAAACATCGGAACGGTCGCCAGAAGCCCACTGGTAACCTCGCTGTATCCCAGGGCAAGCGCAAAGAGCACGAACTGCCACTCTCCCGCCCCGGTCATCAGGGAGAAACAGACCCCATCACCGATCAGGAGTCGGAGATCACGGCGGCGGCGATGAACGGAGGCCAGGGACATTCGCGTAGTGTTACCGCCAGCGACCTTTCGGGCCACCGATCAGGGTTCTTTCTGGCGACCCCACCCTAGAATGACGATGAAAAGTGCACCTGAAACTCGCCGCTCCAGTCCGAGGTTCTCATGCTCGCTGGCATCTACGCCGTTCTCGGAATCTCAGCCCTCGTCGCCGCGTACTTCGGCGTGGGAATCGTCGTCCGCGTGTGGTCACAGAACCGTTCCGCGAGATTGCGCGGCTCAGGGCTTCTGGCCATCACCTACGACGACGGACCCAGCCCCGAATTGACCAACAAGATCCTGGATCTTCTGAAGGAATTTGACGCCAAGGCCACGTTCTTTGTCGTCGGGCGGAATGCAGAGGCTCATCCGACCGTGATCGAGCGGATCGCCGCCGAAGGACATACCGTCGGCTGGCACTCGATGACCCATCGTCATCAATGGAAGACCTCGCCATTTCGAGCTTGGCAAGATACAGCCAACGTCCCACCAATATTGACGAGTGGCTCCACACGAGCGAAGGTCTATCGGCCGCCATATGGAAAATTGAATTTGCTCACGGTTCTTGCCTTCTTGAAGCTCCGATTCTCTTCTGTTCACTGGACACTGGTCAGCGGTGACACCTATCCGGAAGTGCCTGACGTCGATGATGTGGTCAAGACGCTCGACAATGCCGGCGGCGGCGTCATCCTCATGCACGACATGAAGAGAAGCAGCCCTGATGCCGAAGAGCGGAACCGATTCGTGCTTGGTCTTACTCGCGCGATTCTGGAACTGCGCCGACGGCGCGGCTGGAAACTTGTTTCTGCAACCGACGTATGACGAAACCAGAGATGCCAAAAGCTCCAGATTCTCGACCGAAAGTACTCGCGATCGCCTCCGGCGGTGGCCACTGGGTCCAACTGATGCGACTTCGTCCTGCCTTCGCCGATGCGAAGGTCACGTTCGTCACCGTCCGGCGGACGTATCAAAGCGACGTTCCCGGTGAAGACTTCCGGGTCATCCCAGATGCGACTCGTTGGAATAAGTTCAAGCTACTCCTGATGGCGGCGAAGATCTTCTGGATCGTGGCTTCTGTTCGGCCCGATGTGGTCGTGTCGACGGGCGCCGCACCCGGGTACTTTGCGATCCGCTTTGGGAAATGGTTTGGCGCCCAGACCTGCTGGATCGACTCGATCGCGAACGCCGAAGAGCTTTCCCTGTCCGGCCAGCAGATCCGCCCCCACGCCTCGATCGTCCTGACTCAATGGCCCCACGTTGCCGAGGCCAGCGGTGTTGAATTCGCAGGGAGTGTCCTTTGATCTTCGTCACCGTCGGATATCAAATGGCCTTCGACCGCCTGATCGACGCGGTCGATCAGTGGGCAGCCAAGCATCCGGAGGCGGAGATGTTCGCGCAGATCGGCCCAAGTGAACTCCGCCCGAAGAACATGCCGTTCACCGCGTTCATGGAGCCCGCTGAATTCACTCGACGAGTCGAGGAGTGTTCGGTACTCGTCGCGCACGCCGGGATGGGGTCGATTCTGACTGCCCTTCAATACGGCAAGCCGATCCTCGTGATGCCTCGGCATGCCGCCAGAGGCGAAACCAGGAACGACCATCAGATCGCCACCTCTCAGCGGCTCGGCGAACGCCCGGGGATCGAAGTCGCCAAGGATGAGACTGAGATTGCCGACAAGTTGGACCGGCTCGCGAGCCTCACAGCGCCGCCGAAGATCTCGGCCGTGGCGTCGCCAGAACTCATCGCCAGACTGAATCAGTTCATTGTCGGAACTGGGTGACCACCCGGTTTGGAGTCCGCTGACCCCGTCTCAGGACACGTGTGGTCCGAAGCTCTCAGGTACCGGCGCTTCGATCCGGTGGCCTTTGACTGAAATCCACCAGGCGTGCAGCATCATGCGATCACCTTCTGGCCCGCCGTAAAGGAGATCACCGACCAGCGGCGCGCCGAGGAAGGCCAGACCCGAGCGAACCTGATGCCGCCGGCCAGGTCCCTGCAGATCGACCTCGACCACCGATCGACCCGGACCCGGATCGTAATCCTCGAGCTTCCACCACCGGCAACGGCCGCGCACGGTGTGATCGCCATCCTTGGTGACCTTCACCTTCTTCGAACCCTTGTAGCGACTGTTGAAGTGGAGTACGAACTCTCCCTTGCGATGCCGGAGCCGTCCTTCGGTGACTGCCAGATACCGCTTGTCGATCCCGCCGTTGCGGAGTTGTTCCTGTAGGACGCTGCTGGCCTCGAAGGTCTTCGCGACGATCAAGCAACCGCTGGTACCGCGATCCAATCGGTGAACTAGTCCAGCCTCTGGAAGATGTTCCGCTTCGGAGTCGCGCTGTCGCAGCCATCCCTCGACGCTCTGTTCGCCAAGCAGATCGCCCTTGCCCCTGACCGAGTGCCATCCACTTGGCTTGTTCAGAACAAGGAATTCGTTGTTCTCGAAGAGAACTACCGGAATCTGATCGCTCATCCCGCAGCCGTTCCACGGCGAGCCGCAATGAAGGACCGAATACCAAGGATCAACAGTACGAGACAGAGCACCGACATGGCAATCATGGTCCCGCTCTTGGTGTCGAACTCAAAACCGTTCTTGATCGAGGTGGGAATCAAACGGCCGAGCGGCGCTATGAACCCCAGCAGCGCGAAGACCATGGCGGCATGCATGGCGTGCCGTCGAGCGCCTTCGCGAAGCCCGACCAGTCCACAGATCAACAACGGCACCCCGGCAAACGCCGGAATAAGGGCGGTCACGCTTCGGTTCTCCGCATCCGCGAATGCGAAGTACGCGATCAAACCGAGCGCCACGAGGAGCAATGAGAAGAGGATGACGATTCGAGACATTGATTGGTCCTTCCTGGACTTCGATCAGGCGATCATGATGTACACGAACATCAAGCCGGTCAGAAGTGCGCCGATACCCATCAGGATCAACCCACCCTTCTCGCCCGGCGTCATACAGGCCTCGGAAGAACCCGTCGGACGCCGTTTTGCCAGATGAAGGATGGCACCGGCGATCAGAAGGATGACCGGAAGAACAATCAGCAGAAACGCATCCTGATCCGCGGTCTTCGCCGATGGGGCGACGTCGCCGTCCGCGGGAATGGACTCGATGGCGGTTTCCGCACCCTCGGCACTTTCCTGCACAGGTCGGAGCGAAGCGATCGGAAAGAGATGATTCAACTGGAGATCCTCCTTATGAACGCGAGACAAGTCGAGAGGGTAGCGGAAACACCCGTCTTCCATGACCCCGACCGGGGACTCCAAGCGCCTCCAGGGCGGTTGCGGAGTGGCCGCCGGGCTCCCATTGGGAGTCGAGTCTGGAGCGGGGACCGGCTAGAATGCCGGCTGACCGACGCCCTTTTCCGAGCAAGAAAGCACCGACATGCCCTATTACACGAAACTCGGCCAACTCCCTCGCAAGCGACATGTCCAATTCCGGCGCCCCGATGGCGCGCTCTACTCCGAGGAGGTCTTCGGAACCGAAGGCTTCGTAGGACCGACCTCGACCATCTACCACATCCATCCTCCGACACAGGTCGCCGGCTGGAAAACGCTCTACAGCACGAAACCGGAATACGTCGAGACGGAGACGATGCGAATGCGACATCTCGCCTCTGCCGCGATGCCGCCGAAGGGCGATCCCATCACCGGTCGGGTGGTGGTCATGGGTAACGCCGACGTCGAGATGTCGATCTGCGTCCCCTCTGATCCGATGGACTACCACTACAAGAACGGCCAAGGCGACGAATGTCTCTTTGTTCATTACGGAAGCGGCACGCTGCACAGCCAATTCGGAACCTTGGCTTTCGGACCGAAGGACTACATCATGATTCCCAAGGGAATCATCTACCGAATGATCTTCGACGAAACGCCGGAAGGCGACCCGAACCCAAAGTTCATCGTCTTCGAGACGGCCAACGGCTCGCACATCCTTCCGCCACCTCGATACCTCTCCAAAAAGACCAGCCAGTTCCTCGAACATTCGCCCTACTGCGAGCGCGATCTTCGGCTCCCCGAACTCCCGCTCACCTTCGATGAGAAGGGTTCGTTTGAGGTCCGCATCAAGGCCCGCGACTGCGTTCACAGCTACGACTATTCCTACCATCCGCTTGACGTCGTTGGCTGGGACGGCTGCTATTACCCCTATTGCTTCAACGTCGACGACTTCGCCCCGATCACCGGCAAGCTCCACCAACCTCCGCCGGTGCATCAGACCTTCGAAGGGCACAACTTCGTGATCTGCTCCTTCTGTCCGCGCATGCTGGACTGGCACGACGGTGCAATCCCTGTGCCGTACAACCATTCCAACCTCGACTCCGACGAGGTCCTCTACTACGTCGAAGGCAATTACAAGGCCCGCAAAGGAATCGAGATCGAGTCGATCTCCGTCCATCCTCAAGGCATCCCGCACGGGCCGCATCCCGGCACCATCGAGAAGGCGATCGGCGCTACCTTCACCGACGAACTCGCGGTGATGTGCGACACCTTCCGCCCGCTCTTCATGACCGCCGCCGCGCTCGATCTCGATGACCCGAAGTATCCGGCAAGTTGGGAGGAGGACACTTTCCCCACTCCCGGCGGCACCCATGCTCCGGACGGCTCGCCATTGAATAAGAAGGGCAAAGGCAAGGGAACCACGGTCTCCAACGGAGATATCCCGAAGCAAGCCGGCAAGAAAGTTCGTCATCCGAACGCCGTGGATACTTGGGAATGAGCAAGATGCCTCGAAACGCTCGGATCCGGGCCAAATCCCGCGTCTTCACGCTGGTCATCGGCTGCCTCTCTCCCCTCCTGCTCATCGCCGCGATGGCAGATGATCCGACTGGCCCAACTGGCCCGACGAATCCGCCCGCGCCGACCGATCCGCCCGCCGTACCAGCCCCAGCGCCGAGTTCGCCTCCGGCGAAGATCGATCCGACCAAACCGCTTCCATTTGAAATCCTCCGAAAGAGCCCGAAGGGCCTGCTCGTTATTCCCTTGCAGGTTCAAGGCCAGCGTTTCGAAGTCGAGGTCGCTGCCGACGACACCAGCCGACGCCGAGGCCTCGGCGGCCGGACCAGATTCCTCCCCGGAACCGGCATGCTCTTCGTTCACACCGACGATGCGATCCGCGGCTATTGGATGTACGACTGCCTGATCGACATCGACGTCGCCTTTCTCGACAAGGAAGGTCGGATCGTCGCGATGCACCGGATGAAACGCGAAGCACCTCGCCGTTCGGCCGAGTATCAGGACATGTACCAGCGTAGGCTCAAGCGATACACGAGCCTTCGGCCCGCCCGATACGCGCTGGAGGTTCCCCCCGGTGATCTGACCCGATTGAAGCTCGAGATCGGCCAGACGATCCAACTCCCGAAGTCCGACCTCGACAAAATCGCTTCCTGAGAGGGCCGCCGCCTCGCCCTTCACGTCGATCACGTCGATCATTCACGCCGATCCGTTCGCCTCGTGGTCCGATCATCCCAGGGCCGGCGTGATGATCCCTCGGCACTCCCCGAAACCGATCCGCAGATCGTCCTTCCGACACCATCCGCGGATGATCACTTCGTCACCATCCGCGAGGAACCGACGTTCCGTCCCGTCCGGGAGCGAGATTGGGTTCTCACCACGCCAGGTCCGTTCCAGAAGGCAGCCCCGGTTCTCTTCTTCGGGACCACTGACCGTACCCGAGGCCATCATGTCTCCGGATCGGAGGTTGCAGCCGGTCGACGTGTGATGCGCGACCATCTGCGCGATCGTCCAGTACATGTCGCGATAATTCCCGGTGCTGATTCGATGCGGAGCGAGCCCGCGAGTTCGCATCTCCTCGGACTGGATCGAGACCTCAAGTTCAAGATCGATCGCCACGTCCTGATCCGACGTGAGGTACGGAAGCGTGACTGGATCATCCGACTTGCGCGGCGGCCCCGGAATCATGAACGGTTCGAGCGCGTCCAGGGTCACGACCCAGGGAGAGATCGACGTACCGAAGTTCTTTGCGTTGAACGGCCCGAGCGGTTGGTATTCCCACTTCTGCACGTCGCGAGCCGACCAGTCGTTGACCAGAACCAGCCCGAAGACGTGATCGAGCGCCTGCTCGATCGGGATCGGCGTACCCAGTTCGCTGTTTCGCCCGAGGAAGAATCCCACTTCGAGCTCGTAGTCGAGCAATCGGCACGGACCATGCTTCGGCGGCGGACCGTCGGGACCAACCGTCTGGCCGCTGGGCCGTCGAATCCGCCGACCGCTCTCGACCACCGAACTCGCCCGCCCGTGGTAACCAACCGGAAGATGCTTCCAGTTTGGCAGCAACGGATCACCGTCCGGCCTGAACATCCTTCCGACGTTGGTCGCGTGATTCTCGCTCGCATAAAAGTCGGTGTAGTCGCCGATCGAGAACGGCAGGCCGGAATCGATCGCCGAGGCGGGAAGGAGAATCCGATCTCGATCATCCGAAGTCCGCAGTGGGGACGAGTCGTTCGAGAGCAGCTCGGTGAGGCTGGTGCGCAACTCGCGTGACGCACTTCGACCAAGCGAGGCGATTTGATTGAGGCTCGATTCCTCGAGGGTTCGGCCGAGTGATCCGGAAAGACCGCCGAGAAGCCCGTTCACCCAAGCCTCCCGAAGGTCGAGCACTTTGTCGCCGATCGGCACCCCGATCCGCGGCGCTTCAGCGTCATCGCGGTCGAACACGCCCAACGGGAGATTCTCGATCGGAAAATCGCCTTCGGGGTCTGCCGCTGATTCGATCCAACTTCGTTTACGTTCGTTCACGATCCGGATTCTCCCTCTTTGACTGGTTCCGTGCCGGCGTCCGCCAGCATTCCGAGTGCGATCAGTTCCTCAAGCGGCTCGACGAAACTGCACGAGCCAAAGGAGTGCGCAAATCGACTCCTTGCTTCCAGCAGTGGTTCGATCTCGATGCGACGCAATCGCCATCCCGCGGTCACCTCATCGAACGCAAAAGCCTTCGGGTCTTCCTCTGCGAGCATCTCGCCGAATTCCGAGCCGTTGATACATCCGGCGTGCAACATCGCGGCGCCGAGAAACACGTTCAGGAAGCCGAACTGCTTCGTTCCGACCGAAGACTGATCGGCTCGAATCGGGTGGTGCAGTCCCGCAGTGGCCTTGAACGGCACGTCGGCCATCCGGCACGCTTGAATGAAACGGGTGAGTTCGAGCACTCCGGGATGGGCATCCGCGGTCACGCCGCCGGTTCTGATTTTGGCACCGGCATCAAGACCCGCGATGGCGGCGATGCCGCCTCGAACATCTCCGCGCCAGTCGAGCTCGAAGTACGGATAGAGTTCATCGTCGAGCAGTTCGAGCACGGCATCGATCTCCTCGCCGCTGGCCGCCGCGATTTCGATGGTGTCGATGATCGCCGCGCCCGAGCCTTCTTCAGTGTGCTGGTCGTTGAAGGCTTCGATCGCCGCGAGGTCGGCCACCACTGCGTCGAGATCTGACGCTGGCGACATGAGTGCCGAGATCGCCCACGGATCGGGGTCCTCTTCATTGCTGTCCAGATCCGGTACCCGGGGGAGCAAACCGGTGGTTTCAATCTCGAATTCTTCGATCCTGGATACCGGAAGGATGAGGCGACCGAGCACGTCCGCCGAGCGGCACTCCCGATACGCGGCGAACCCTCGAACCGTCGCCCTCATGTCGAGTGATGCCGGCGGAAAGAGCCCGGCGTAGTCGATGATCTCGCTCATTAGCGCTTGAATGGCCGTCATGCCTGTGAAACCTCCATTCCCCGAATGGCGATGCATCGAGGAAAAAGAGATTATGCCCGGTTCAAGGAGACTTCGGAGCCTCTTCGATCACCAGTCAGCCAGAAAGAGCCCGAGATCAACGCCCGTCACGATGCCGTCACCGTTGAGATCCGCGATCCCCGGTCCGCCGAATTCGAGAAGGAGGATGCCAAGATCCTGCCCATCGACCCGACCGTCGCGATTGAAGTCGGCGGGGACGCCCACTCTGAAGGAAAAGATCTCGGTCTGCCAGCCGGCTTCAGTCTGAATCTCACCGACGGCCCAGAAGGTGAGATCGTCGGTGGGATCAACGGTGCAGTCGAAATAGTCTCCCCACCGCTGAAGGTCCGTACCGTCGTTCGGGCTGGTCTGGCCGGCGACCGCTTCGCGTCCCACGGACATGGTCCCGGCCGCATCTTCAGGAATTCGTCCGGCGATCTCGATCGAGGGATGGTTCACCAGACTGGTGCGGCCGTAGATCATGCCGATGGCACCATTGCCGTTGATCGCGATGCTCGGGAAGATTGTGTACTCACCGTCACCAAGGCGAATCTCCCCGGACATTTCGAGGACTGGTGTCCCGCCGAGATCGACTTCGTACCACCGCGCGACCACGTCCTCTGATCCGGAGGACTTAATGGCATGCGACGCCACCAGCCGATCTTGTCGGCGATAGGCCTGCCAGATCCTCGCGTCGACGACCCAGAGGCCGGGACCAATCGGGGTGACCGCTGTGCCACCGCTTGAGAATTCTGGCACCGCCACATCGTCCGTTGTCCAGGGATCGGGGCCGAAGGGTTCGTCGATCCGGGCGATCTCGAGCCGAGTCTGGCCAGAACTTCGTACGAAACAGACTTCGTCGCCCGCGTCCGGCGCGTGGGCGACCTGATAGCTCGCACCATTGACCACGCGGTCATTCCAGACCACCGGTTCGCCTGCCAGGGGGCCGGTCTTGTCGATCGATCGCACGATTGAGCCAAGGAATCCGGGACCATCACCACCCGCAAGAGCAAAGAGGTTCCCGGTCACATACCAGCCGCGGTCGTCAAACCCAAATCCCGGAAAGTCGACCCAGTACTCCCGTTCTCCGGAAGCCACCAACGCCCACATCCGATACTTAAACCAAAGCCCGTTCGGGTCGCCGTCATCGGACACCGCCATGGTGATCCAGGCTTCGCGGTCATCGCCATAGACCTCAAGGGCGATCATCACGTAGCGATCGACGTACGAGTCGTAGAAACATTTGGGATCGAAGGTGAACCCCCCCGCTCCCACGCTCTCCAGAAACCCCGGATCTCCGGACGAATCCAGACGCTGCTGAAACTCTGGCGTGCCATCTTTGCGGTACCAGGCGATCTCCATGTTGACGGTTTCGACCACATGACCGACGCCTACCGCGATCGACGGATCGGGCGGTCGCCAGGGAGACTGCGTGATTCCTGGGAACGCCGCCTCCGGTTCGATCCTTGATGTGCCGTTCAAGCCACCGGCTCGAAGGTCGTTCGGTGGTGTTCTGGGAAGCGTCTTGTCCCGCGAGTGCTTTGGCAGCATCTTCGCCGGGCGAATCTGTCGCCCTTTGTATGGCGGTCTCTTGGCGACCGGCGGATCGAAGCGACGGGAGTCGATGATTTCCGCAACAGCCGTTCCGACGAAGGTCACTGCTCCGGGCGCGAAGTCGATGGCAGGCGGAAGCGTGTCAGGATCGCGGCCAGATCGAGGCGCCATAAAACCGTCGTCGACCTGGAAGGGATGCATCTCGATCGTCGCGGCGGTCTCTCGGGACCGTGAATCCGATCCGACCGCGTCACCGGGGCTTGCACATCCGCCCAGAGCACAGATTGCGAGAGAGAGGCCAAACCCCGTAACGGGACGCAGATACGACGTAATCTTGGTCATGACTAGACTTTCGATGGCTTGACTGCCCGAGGCGGGCTGAGTGGATCGATCGGTCCCCCGCACACTCTCGGACGTTTGAAGTGGCAACGGGTTCCTTGGATCGCTCATCATCTATACGGTAACTCGGCCGCTCACCGGTTGGAAGAAGCTTCTTCCTCGAGGTCTTTCAGTCGTGCCGTCAGGAGGCTTCCGGCCGTCCAGGCGAGTACCGCGTTGAGGACGATCGCCACCAAGAGGGCCCACGCGCCGACCTCACCCTTCACCGGGACCATGCCCGAGCCTTCCAGAAGGAAGAGACCAATCGCGAGACCAAAGACATCGATCATCGACCACTGGGACACGATCCGTATCCGTAGCGTCGCGATCCGAAAGCGGTGAGGCGATCGACCAATACTCCAGGTTCCGAAGATCACCAGCAATTTGGCGATGGGCATCACCACGAGCCCCACCGCGACAATCACCGCGAAGATGGGTTCGTCCGTGGTCCAGAGCGTCGCGATCGTTTCCAGAATGCTGTACGAGTTGTCCGTCAGGTACCACGCGGTGATCTTCAGGAACGGCAATTCCAGCGCGACCAACAGACTTGCCAAGGAGCCGAGCAACAGGGCCGGCACGGCTAGCCGTCGCCACCCCGAGCCGATCGACGGACGCCGAGCCCTCGTGGTCGAGAGCTTCGGATGAGACTCCGTCTTCTCGTGAAGCACGGCCATGAACTCACCGGTGCTCATGGCCAGGAGAATCGCGAGCAGAAAGAGGTAGAGCCCCGGTCTCACATCCGTGACGAACAGCATCCCTTGTTCATGCGCGAGCACGATCAGGACCAGCGCGACGAAGACGTCGAGGAGCGACCATCGCCCTAGGCTTCCCAGAATCCGCAGCCCGCGGCCTCGGGTCGACACCCGCAGCGGGAAGAACCAAAGGATGAAAAGCGAGAGGAGTTTTACGAACGGAAAGACCAGGGAGAACGCGGCGATGAGAATCGCCACCCAGTACAGCTTCATTTTCACCCACATCAAGGTGACGGTGTGTGGAATGCTGTACGCCTCGGGATCGTGAGGGAACATCTTGATCTCAAGAAAAGGAAGCTTGAGCGCGATAATGTTCGTGGTCAGCGCGGTGACCAGCAGGAGCGGAACCAGCCAGACCATCATCGACGAGTCGAAGTGAAAGGCCAGCGGCGTCCGGGATTCGCCGGCATGCATCGCCTTCTTCGCCGATTTGTCTTTGATCTCGAGGTTCACCTGCCTGACATCGTCCATGTGCCGGTGTATTCGACACCTCTCGGAGAAAACCGAGGACGTTTATGGCAAATCTTGCGCTCCGAACCGAAAGAGACTCCGACGCAAAATCGCACATGCCCCGCCGTTTCGGGCGAGGCATGTGCATTCCCTTTGCCCGCATGACGTCAACGAATCGACGATACGGGCTCCCTTTTCCCAGATTCTCCAGCCGCTGGAAACAATGCCAGCGTGCCGGAGAGGCAGCATCCGGTTTTGACGCGGATGTCCCTCTGCCCCATCTGAGTACGTCAAGGATACGAAAAAGTTCCTCTCGAAGATGCTCGAAATCGCAAATCAAGCCAGATTGAGCCTGAGAGAACCTGGTCCCGTCCGAGAAGCGGCTTCCGATGACCCTTTTCCCCGGATCACGATCAACGCCCTTCGGTGACCACCCATCCGAATTCGATCAGTACCGCGCCATGATCCGAGGGGAACGTACGTTCCAGAACGGGGATCTCGTCGGACTCCCAGACCAGGGGATAGACCTTTGCACCTCGAGGCTGCAGCGTCGAGCTTTTCACCGGTTGGTCACGATCGACGCCACCTGATCCATCGACCACCGGATCCTTGAGATACACACGGTCGATCCGTTCGAATCCTTGTTCCGTCCCGCCGCTCATCCGAAACATCGGCGACCAGGTGATGCCGGGTGATTGGACGGGGTTCGGCTCGACGACCCGGTAGGTATCGATGAACCCCGCATCCTTCATGGCAAGGCTCACCGGCAGCGGGAGATCTCGCCGCCGCTTGTAGACCCGTGACGTATCGAGCGTCCAGTCGAGATGCGAGGGCGTGTTCCAGTCGCCGCCCACGAGCACGGGGATCGGGCTCTCCAACTGACCGAGCGCCTTGAGCCGGGCGACGATTCGAGTCGCTTCCGGAAGGCGACTCGACCCGACCGATTCCAACGCGATCAGATCCGCATCGGACATGTCGGGATCCTCGCGCAGTGCATAGGTGATGAAGGCGCGATAGTCGAGCCAGATGCTCCAGGCGATGAACGAGCGGCCGGATTCATCGACCAGCCGCGCCCCCACGCCGTGCCACGGCTCGTGGGCGAATGTCTCGGCGATGTCGTACGGGGTCAGAATGCACAAATGAGGGCTGTCCCCCTGCCACTGATTCCACCCGAGTTGCTCGGCCAACCAGGCGCCGAGTTTCGGTCGGTCGCCGTTGATGTCGTAACTCTCTTGCATGAGTACGACGTCCGCCCGGGATTCCTTGATCACCGCCAGCGCCTTCTCCGGGCCGTCGGCGACGTCATTCGCGCCGTGGAGGACGTTCCAACTCAAGACCCGAAGGGTTGACGATCCGGCGGTCGCATCTTCCGACGGGGATGACGTCGCCTTTGGCGTCTGACACCCGGAAGCCACCACCGCGACGAACGCTAACGTGATCAGAACGGACGACCCAGCAAAGTGTTTCATGGCCTCAGGATTCCCTTCTTGGTCGCGTGAGAGAGGCTGAATCGACCCCGTGCGATGGCGGCGACCGGCCCAGCCTAACACCTTCGCCGACCAATCCTTAGATCCGCAAATCAGAGGCCACAGTACCCCGCGATCGGGTCAGTTCACCGGGAGCGTGAGGATCGGACCATCCGATTCTTCGGGACCTCCGCCAACCTGAAGGTTAAAGAGCTCCGCGGTGAGGGCGAAGGCTCGCTTCGACGGAATGTCACGTTCGTCGATGTAGAACCAGAATTCCTTGTGTTTCACCGAAACCCAGGCGCGGTCGGGGCGGCTGGTGGAGGCCTGAATGTTCAAGATGTCCGGCAGCAACCGCTGAAACATCTCGGCGAGCGCCTCATGCGGGAGCATCGTAGGCGTGGCCATGTTCTCCTTCTCGTGCACCAACGGAACCGACACAGCCTGCGAGAGCAGATTCATGACTCCATAAAATGAACGTGTCCGGATGAAGAGTGAATCGACCAGACCGGTCGGCCTCGTCCGCACGTTGGCATCTACCAGCCAGTAGACCTGCACCTCAGGATCAAGTCGAAGCGTCGACATGAACTGTTTGCCGGCGTCGCTGGCCTGCCCCTCCTTGGAGATCCAGATCACCGGTTCCATTTCGTAGGTGAACAACGCCGACCTGGTCTCGTCGTCCTCGAGGGTGTTCCATCGCTTGCCACTTTGCAGCGCCGCGAGATAATCGCTCGGACGAAGATCCGCGGTGGCCACGGTGTGTTCGAACTGGTCGTAGTGCCGAAGAAAGCCACAGAGCACCTGATCTTGTTCGAGCAGCGTCGAGAGATTCTCGATCACTTCCCCGAATGCGGGATCACCGCCGCGAACGGCCATGGCATTGCCGACGTCGAAGCTCCGTATCCCGTTGATTTGCTCGGCGAGCATCACCAGGACATGGTCGATCCGATAGTCGGCGTTGGCCAGATAGGCAATTCCGCGTGTCGAGACTCCTTCGAGCACTTCCTTGGCGAGTTCTTCACCTTGGCGCGGCGAGAGCGAAATGGTCGGATTGTCGGCGAAGGCGATGCTTCCATCGATCGTGGCGCCGGTATTCCCGCCAAAGCCATTGGTCCATCCCGTCGCGGAACGACTGGAGACACTGGTGGAGAAGGACGTGTTGATCCCGCTCACCCGGACGAACTGCGGCGGTTCGGCATACCGCGCGCGAACAATATTGAGCAACAGTTCTTCATTCTGGACCTGACGCACCGCCCGGTTGTAATCGGTCGTGGTGTTGCGAACCAATGCTGGACCGTTGGAACACCCGGCGACCATGGCCAAGAGGACGATGACCGGCAACCAGTGCCGATGATTTCGAGGAAGACGTGGGTATGGGGTCATATGGAGCGTGATGATATCGAACCCGCTCAGGCAGACTGGCGAGCGACCAGAGCCTAAAACGCGCCCTACTGCCAAACCTTCTCGACTCGATGTTCCAATCGTGCACGAACCGACACGAGATGGGTATTCGCCGCTCGACGTCGCCCCTCCGCGGATGACCCGCGACATCCAGGACAACGTCGAAACGCTGGCGACGCTCCAATCCGACCGACCACGCCCGCGGCCTGATGCGGGACCGCCGCTCCCGGGACCGACGAGCCCGCTGCCGCCGAAGACCCGCCACCACCAACAAACTCAACCACGGCGGCCGTGACGAATTCGGCGGCTCGGCGAATGGCACCGCTGGTCGGCATGACCAACACGCCCGGGAGATCATGACGGCACGACTCCGATTCGCTCGAACCGACGCCGCTCGAACTAACCCCGCCCGGGCGACCCGGTCCCAACGCTTCCGAGCCCAACGCTTCAAGAGACCAACGCTTCAAGCCGTCCCCCTCGAACGCCCGAGGCCTGGCCGCATCCCAGGCGACCGTCCGAAGTGGACTCCGTGGTAGGCTCGGGGGGTCTCCCACGACCATTCGTCCGCGCGAGGCCTCTGCCGATTCGGCGGTGGGCCGATACCGCG
>CALFOM010000063.1 GCA_937919685.1 uncultured Phycisphaera sp. | reverse complement strand
TGATCTATCCCGAAGGAACCAGAACGCCCGACGGAACGGTCAAGTCCTTCAAGTCCGGCGTGGCGATCTTGCTCAAGCGCGCGGACTCCATCGTGATTCCGATCGGCATCGATGGTGCATTCGACGTCTGGCCGAGAAGCAGGTCGTGGCCTCGATGGCGTCGCGCTATCGAGTGTGAAGCGGGAGATCCGATCACCTCCGCCGAGTTGCTCGCGGACGGTGTTCCTGCGGCGATGGAGCGGCTGGAGCGGGAAATTGATGTGCTTCGTCTTCGATGTCGAGCAAGACTTCGAGCGAGGTTTGGGCCGGGTTACCCGGCCGCCGGACCTGGCGATCAGTCGCGATCGGAGCCGGTGCCTTGAGCGGGTCGAGCGAGTCATCCGAGGAGCCGAGAGCGGCCGCCCGCGAGGTCGCTGACGTGCTACTCGAGCATGGTCACGAAACGTACTTTGCAGGCGGGTGCGTCCGCGACCATCTGCTCGGCCTCGTGCCCGCAGATATCGACGTCGCCACCGAGGCGGTACCGGATCGGGTCCTCGAGCTGTTTCCGGGAGCTCGGGGTGTCGGGGCGAGTTTCGGGGTCATGCTCGTACCTCGTCGCGGTCGGATGCTCGAGGTCGCGACGTTCCGTTCGGACTTCGCCTACGAGGACGGCCGTCGTCCCGGCCGCGTCAGTTTTGGTTCGGCAGAGGCTGATGCCCTTCGGCGTGATTTCACGATCAACGGCATCTTTGAGCATCCGGTCACCGGCGCTATCGTTGATTTTGTAGGCGGTCGGGACGATATCGAACAGAAAGTGCTTCGGGCGATCGGTGAACCAGAAGATCGATTCGACGAGGACCGGCTTCGGATGTTGCGAGGAATTCGGTTCGCCGCCCGCTTCGATCTCACGATCGATCCTGCGACCGAAGCCGCGATCACGGCTCGGGCGGATCGGCTCGCCGGCGTAAGTCGTGAGCGGGTCGGCCAAGAGATGCGGCGAATGCTCGCCGATCCGGGCCGGGTCAAAGCCGCCCGGCTGGCGGAATCGACGGGGCTCGATCGCACGATTCTCGGTAGTTCTCGACAAGGGCCAGCGACCTTTGATCGGCTCTCAGGGCTTTCTTCAAATGTGGTCTGGATCGACGCCCTCGTCGCGTGGGAATTGGATCGATCTTCAGCCGCCGACATGGCCGATCGACTGAGCACCCATCTCGTTCTCTCGAACGAGGAACGATTGGAGGTTGCCGAATTGCTCGCGACTCGGCGGCAACTGCGGCATGAATGGAAGGACCTCGCCATCGCGGGTCGAAAGCGACTCGCTTCGACCAGCCTGTTCGAGCGGACGCTGAAGTTCGTGGGCATCGAATGGCCCGACCTCGCCACCGAGATCGGCGATTCGGTCATGGAGCTCCGAAAAACCGGCCTCAATCCACCGCGACTACTCAGTGGTGATGATCTGA
Organism: uncultured Phycisphaera sp.; assembly: GCA_937919685.1. GTDB lineage: Bacteria > Planctomycetota > Phycisphaerae > Phycisphaerales > SM1A02 > UBA12014. The sequence continues at coordinate 1,494 of CALFOM010000063.1, read as the reverse complement.
TCGGCGCGGGGATCTCGCCTGGGCCGGCATTCGGACGGGTCTTGTTCTCGGTGTACGACGCCCAGCTCGAAGGCCGAATCCAAACCAAGGAAGAGGCATTGGTCCTCGCTCGCAAGGCTCTGAATCTTGATTCCAGAGGCCTGAACGCGGGTTGATCCGTCTGCAGGATCTGGAGACGGAAACCCACGAAATTGTTCGTGAGCAAGAAAACAATTCAAGGTTGTGGAGTATCTACTTGATATCCTCAACGTGGCGGGATTCACTTCTCCTGCGATCAAGAATCGACTTTCTCGTTTTCGAGGAGGTCTCATCCGGAGTTCAACATGATCCACATGCCCCTCATGCCCCTCATGCCCCTCATGCCCCTGAAGAAGTCCATTTCCATGGTCGGCCTCACCATCGCAGGTCTCACCATCTCAATCACAGGGGTGGCCAACGCGACCGACAACCGGGTTCCGGTCGTCTACGTCGTGCCGATGAGCGGGCAGATGGGTACTGACATCCATCCCTCGATCTACGACGAGGTCATCAAAGACGCGTTGCAGGTCAAGCCCGACGTGATCGTCTATCAACTCAAGTCCGCTGACATCGACAACAACTTCTACCTCGCCGGAAATGACGACCGCCGCGAGTTTGGAATGGCCAAGATCGGGGAATATCGAGATCTGGTTCGGGCGCTGCATCAGAAGCTTGACGCACGTCAGGTGATGTGGGTCGAGGATTCAGTCGGCCTCGGGAGTCTGCTCGCGTTGTCGTGGCCCGAGCTGTACATGTCTGGTGGCGCTCGCCTCTGGGGCCTTTCCCGCGTTGCTCAGATGGCGGCGGGTTGGAGTGATCCCGACGTGGCATCGAAGATGCTCAACGCTTGGGTCGGCATGGGAAACGGATTCCTTCAGATCGGCGGGTATCCGCTTGAAATCGGTTGGGCGATGATGCGTCCCGAGTACGTGCTGAGCGCGAGTTTCAAGGGGCGCGAAGTGACCTGGGCCAATGACACCGGCGGTCAGTGGGTCGTCGATTCGAATGAGGAGGGCGTGGCGAACTTCAACGCCAGCCTCGCCGAGGACATGGGCCTTTCGCAGGGAACGGTCGAGAATCTCGACGACCTGATGTTCCTGCTCGGGTATCGCGAGTACGACGAGGTCGAGAGCGGTAAGAACATCGTGGAGAAGTACGTCGAAGACTGGCGTCGCACGTTTGATCGATGCAAGTCGTGGTACGCCGATGCACAGCAGAAACTTGGCTGGGCAAGCGGAGACGAAGCGATTCGCTACCTCGGTGCCGCCAAGACCGACCTCGAGAAAATTCTCCGTGCCTGCAAGCAGTATCCGGCCGTCGCGGCTCGTTGGCAGCAGGACTACGGCACGAGCATTCTCCAGCTTGAGCTGCAGATCGAAGGCATCAAGGATCAGATCGGCGACATGCGGCGCGGCAATGGAGGCGGCGGAAATCCCGGTCGTGGCGGCGGCGGCGGCCGAGGGCTCTGATCAACTG
>CALFOM010000062.1 GCA_937919685.1 uncultured Phycisphaera sp. | reverse complement strand
CGTTCATCGCGTTCATCGCGTTCATCGCGTTCATCGCGTTCATCGCGTTCATCGCATGGTCCGTGGCGACTCTGATCGCCATCGAACGACTCACGATCACCGCCTTGACCGCCCGGCTTCTCACGACCCGCGAGTTCATGATGATCGAGGGCTGGTCCGCGCCGATCGGTGTCATTCTCGTCAACCTGCGCATGCTCGGACTCGCGACGTGCATTCTCTTTGATCGACGCGGGCCCGCCGGGCGTCGTGCAATGCTGGTCCTTGCGACCGTACCCGTGCTGGTGGGCAGCATCGCCTTTGCGATCGCCCGACTTCTCGAAACCTGGCACGCCTTCGGAAGTGGCGTCAAGATTCCACGCGAGCTCATGGAGACGGTCTACCGGTTCGGGAATGTGGTGTCGACGCTTCGAGCGTTCGCGATCGTTTTGCTGGTCTTCGGACTGGTCGCCTCCCGACGTGTGGATCCCGGCCGATGCGGAATCCCATGGATGACGATTGGCTCGATCATCCTCACCCTGGGAACGGTTGTTCACGCCTGCGCCGCGATTCGAGCCCTCCAGGACCTCGCGGGGCTCGCGCCTACGACGTCGGCGGCGGCCCACGCCCTCGGAACGCTGGGAATCCTGATCGGATCGATGGCGATGCTTCTCGGCGTGATTCGATGGGACTGGGAGATGTCGGGCCTCCTGCGAACCACCGGGGATCCGCACCATCAGCCGCCGGGCCCGTTGAAGCGGCTACCCTCCGTGCATGAAGCCACGCGCCCTTTCGGTCCTGCTCCTCCTCTCGCTCGTTCCCGCCCTCGGCACCTTGGTCGATGCGGCCGAGCCACCACCGATCATCGCCGACTTCGACGAGTACTTGGTGATCGACCGGGTCGGGGAGGGTGGACGCAAGCCGGTCCACACCGACGCCATCGAGATGTCCATCGTGGATGGCTCTTGGCAGACGCCCGAACCCGGGGATGCCGTCAGCGTCAAAGGAATTCCCCGGATCTGGCAAGGACGAACCGCCGGAGAGGACGGATGGCTGGAAGACGAGATGCTTCGCGGTGGCTACGCCTTCGCGGTCATCGAGCGTGAGGAAGCTGGCCCTGCCATTCTCGAAGCACGAGGCCACTCGATGGTCTATGTGAACGGCGCTCCCCGACCCGGTGACCCCTACGCCAACGGACTGCTCCGGCTGCCGGTGATGCTCAACGCGGGACCGAACGAGTTTCTCTTTTCCGTCGGTCAAGGCCGCGTGACGGCCAGACTGGTCGATGTTCCTCGTGACAAAGCGGGCGAGCCGAAGACGTTCTTCTTCACCGGCGTCGACGACACCATTCCAGATGCGGTTGCGGGATTACCGATCGAAGCGCCCGCCGGCATTGTGGTCGCGAACCTCAGCGACCAATGGGCGCCGAACATCTCGATCCTGGTCACCGGTCCCGGTGGCGAAGAAGTCCCCATCGGCATGCCGTCGATCCCGCCCGGTTCGATCCGGAAGGTTCCGATCAGGCTGCTGGCCGTCTCGCAGCCCGGCGCCAAGACCGCCGACTTCAAGATCGAACTGATCGATGCTGGATTGATCGAGCCACTGGATACGCGGACGATTCAAGTCAAGGTGGTCGAGGCCGACCAGACCAGAAACGTCACCTTCAGAAGCGAGATCGACGATACGGTTCAGTTCTACGGGCTGGTACCGAGTTCGGCTCCTCCGCCGAAGGAAGGCGATGCCGCCGGCGGCATCGGGTTGATTCTTTCGCTGCATGGTGCGGGCGTGAATGCGCGTGGGCAGGCTGGGGCCTACGCACCCAAGGACTTCGCCCACATCGTTACTCCCAACAATCGACGTCCGTTCGGTTTCGACTGGGAGGACTGGGGGCGACTCGATGCGCTGGAAGTGCTCGAGCACGCACGCCGTACGCTCGGGACCCTCCCGGCCCGTCAATGGGTCACCGGACATTCAATGGGCGGTCATGGGACCTGGCACGCGGCCGCTCATCATCCCAACCTCTTTGCTGCCGCCGCGCCGAGCGCGGGCTGGATCTCGTTTGACACCTATGGCGCCGATCGCGTCCAAGGAGATGACTCCCCAAATTCGATCGCGTCAATCATGGCGCGAGCCGCCAACCCGAGCGACACCCTTCTTCTCAAGAACAATCTCGACGAACTCGGCATCTACGTCCTGCACGGCGATGCCGACGACAACGTCCCGGTGGAACAAGCTCGAACCATGCGCGGCCATCTGGGCGGGTTTCATCCCGACTTTGCGTACTACGAACAGCCCGGTGCCGGTCACTGGTGGGGCAATCGCTGTGTCGACTGGCCGCCGCTCATGGACTTCCTCGAATCCAAGACCCGCACCTTCAGTGCGGACCAAATCGACTTCACCACCATCTCACCCGGAATCAACGCTGGTCATGACTGGTTCGAAATCGCCCAGCAACAGATCGCCTTCGCACCGTCCCGGGTGACCGGGTTTCGCGATCGCGACGCCCATCGGATCGATCTCGATACCGAGAACGTGGAGCGGCTTCGTCTGAAACTTGATTCGGGTCCTCAGCCTTGGACAGTGATTCTGGATGGCGAAGTGTTCGGTCCGAACCCCCGGCTCGACCAGATGAATGGAGTCACGTCCGCGATCTTCGACCAGACTTCTGATGGATGGCGACGAGTCGCCACGTTCGGTCCGAGACAGAAGAATCCTGAACGAAGCGGCTCTTTCAAGGATGCCTTCCGTCGCTTCCCACTCCTCGTGGTGGGAACACTCGGAACCGAGGAGGAAGACCGGATCACCCTCGCCAAGGCGATCCACGACGCCGAGACGTTTCTCTATCGAGGGAACGGCGCCCTAGATGTCATCCTCGACACCGACTTCGAAGTGGACCAGCACCCTCGGCGGAACATCATCCTTTACGGCAACATGGAGACCAACGCCGCCTGGCCAACGCTCCTGGGCAACGACCCGCTTCAAATCGATCGACTTGGAATCCGCTTCGAGAATCTGGTTGTCGCAGGCGACGATCTTGCCATCCTCGCAATTCGACCGAGGCCACGATGGGCTTCCGGATCGATCGGCGTGGTCGCAGGCACCGGACCGCGGGGAATGAGATTGACCGAGCGGATCCCCTACTTCCGAAGCGGAATTCACTTCCCCGATCTCGTGGTCTTCGGACCGGAGACGCTCAACCCGGGGACCGAAGACCTCGATGGAATCCGCGCCGCCGCCTACTTCGAGAACAACTGGATGCTCGGAGATGACTTCGAGATCCGCGAAAAGCCAACGACGGAATAGCGATCCGGCTCTCAACCGAGGCCGAGCCGACGCTCCTCGTCCGAAATCTCCTGCGTCAGTCGGGATGCCATTTCCCGCAGGTCGACGATCGACTCATCGACCTGCTTCACCGCGTCGCTCGTGGTGCCGACGTTGTCCGACAACTCTGACATCGCCTCGCTGATCTGTCGCGCCGCATCCCGCTGTGCCTTCATGCTCTCGAGCACTGTCGCAAATCGCGGACTGAGATCCTGATTACGCCTGATGACTTCGGTCAGTCCCTCGGCGATATCTGCATTCGTGGCCGCGGTCTCGTCGAGCCGACGCTGGAAGACGTTCATATTCCTCACCCCGTCGTCAACGGACGCAAGCATTCGCTTCACGTTCTCTTCGATCTGCGCTGCACTCTCGGCGGTCCGGTCGGCAAGGCGACGAACCTCCCTCGCCACCACTCGGAATCCAAGCCCCGCATCACCAGCCTTCTCGGCCTCCATCGTCGCATTGATCGAGAGAATCTGCGTTCGATCTGCGATCGAGACCATCGTCGTCACGACCTGACCCATCGACTCGCATCGACGCTCGATCTCGCCAAGGTGTTCCGAGACGTTTCTAGCGTCGACCACGACCTCCGTCATCACGGTCTCGATGCGATGCAGGGAATCGAGTCCCGCCGTACTTCGAATCGCGTTCTCCGAGGCGATGCCGTCGACTTCACTCATCGTCCGCGTGAGTTCCTCGGAGGTCTTGGCGATCTCGCGGCTCCCGGCGCTGATTTCCGTGACCGCACCCATAATCTCGATCGAACTCGAAGCCTGAGTCGCGGTCATGCCGGCGATCTCGTCGATGAGTTCGTCCTTCCGTTGATTCGCCGATTCCATGCGGGTCTTCAAACCGAGACTCGCCGCTACTCTGTTGTACGCCATCGCCAAAGACGTTAGTTCGCGGCCTCCTCCGGGCGGCACGGTGACGGAAAAGTCGCCGGCCTGAAGTTGAACCATCGCCGCGTGCAATCGTCTGATCGGCGCTGTGAGTCTCTGCCCGAAGACAATGCTCACGATCACCACCAACACGAGAACGATCAATCCGGTGGTCATGATCCGTCGGCGCATCGCATCAGCAGCAGCATAGGCTTCGCTTCGATCCACCTCCGCGATGAGCGCCCACGTTTGATCGAACACGGGGATTGATTGAAAGGAAGCCACCGACAGCGCACCGTCGTAGCTAAGTACCTCGGCGTCTCCCGCCCGGCCTTCGAGCGCTGAAATCACCGCGTCGTTCTCGACCCGCTCTAGGAGCACCGTCCGACCGAGACGCTCCATTTCTCGCAGCGTGTCGGCCGAGACGCCCCTCGCCCTGCCGGCCCGGATGAACGCTTCAGGATCTTCGATCAGGGCTCGAGCGTCCGATCGCATCAGTCGATCCGGCCCGACGAGATAGGCCTCGCCTGAAACTCCGAATCCCTCGTCGGCCCAACGGCGCCCTCCGGTCATGACCTCATCGATCTCGTCGATCGGGAGTTGGACCGCCACCACGCCTACCAACGTCTCCCCGGCGTAGACGGGCCGGGAAACGAAGGCCGCCGGTGCTTCGTAGCTCGGGGTGTAGGTCGAAAAATCAGCGAACGCGAAGGCGTTCGAGGATCTCGCTTCAAGGCTCCCCCGCACCGAATCAGCCAGCCCGCTGTTCTTGAAAGGGCCGGAGAGGAGATTCGTACCGAAGTCGGTCTCTTTGTAGACGGAGTAGATAATCTCCCCTGTTCGGTCCACGAGGAAGATGTCGTAATAGCCAAAGGTCTTCAGAAGTTCGCGGAAGATCGGATGGAATCGTTCGTGGGCCCGGTCGTAGTCGGGAAGGCTTCCGCTTGATTCAAAGAGGTGCTTCGAGCCGAGTGGATTCGGATTGTCCGCCAGATAGGCCGCCTGCACGGCGAGGGAGGCGGGTCGATTGGCCATGACCGAGGCTGCAGGCAGGCGATTGCCGGTCTCAGACGCGTACTTCGCCATGAAGACATTGCTGATGAAGTCCTGCATCTTCGCTTCCGCGACCGACGCATCCGTTTCTTCGAGCCCCTTGAAGATACGCTCGAAGGTCTCGATCGCTTCCGAAGTTTGGGGAAGCATCGCAAGTACCGAGACTTCATGCTCCACCGTGCGGAAGTAGTCCCCGATCATCCTTCCCTTGATGGCCCGAGCGGTCTTGAGTTGATCACGGGTCGCGGCTTCGAGGGCTTCACCGGCGGTGTCCCAGGCCACGAAGCCGACCGCAACCCCCGAGCCTATCGCCACCAGAAGCAGCACGGCCAGAAACCGGAAGATCAACGGCTGACCGGTCGGAGAATCGGCCGTGACGACCGCGTTTTCATTGGAAGATTGGGACGCTGGCATGACCACTCCGGGGTGAGGAGGACGCCCTCCTACACTCTGCACTCCGAATCTGGAGGGCGGCGTGACGGATCGACGGACTCGGAAGGAAGAGTATCGGCTGATCCACCACCATTGCTTGGAAACGAGGCGAAAGCCATGGAGCCCCTGTAGAACGGCTCCATGCATCCTTGAAAAGGCAACGACGCCTCCGAGCGGTCGGAGGCGTCGTGCGATTGACGGTCAAGAATGGACGCCAAAGCGTCCGGGAATCAACCCTTGGGACCGGTCTTGGTTCTCATCTCGGGGAAGGCGGCGAGCACCTTCTGGGGTCCGACGTAACTCCCTCGATTCTTTGGGGTGTACTTGCCGTCGGTCTCGTAGGAACCCTTGAGCGCGTTGCCGCTGTCATCAAGAACCACGAGGTTCGGAATGCCACCACCGGCGTAGGCCAACTTGACGGCCTGGTTTCCCGGGGCATCGAAGGGAATCGTGAAGAACGGCATGTTGTACTTCTTCAAGTACTCCATCTGCGCATCCTTCGTGCGATCGGAACTCACGAAGATGATTGCGAAGTCCTTGGCGTCGGCGTTCGCCTTCGCGAACTTGACGAGATCCGGCGTAAACGCTCGGCAAGGCCCGCACCATCCGGCGGAGAAGTAGAGAAGGACGTGCTTCTTGCCCTTGAGAACATCGGCGGTCTTGAATGACTCGCCGGACTTGTCTTCGAGCGTCGCACCGATCATCGAGGCGAGTTTGGCGTTCCCACCTGCTTCGACCACCTTGGCCGGAGCCTTGGTTGGTGCTGGCTGGATCGCCGGAGCGTCCTGGGGCGAAGCGACGAACGACGTGGCGGCAAGGGCGAGGCTGGCGAGAATCAAGTGCATCGAGCAAACTCCGTGAAGAAGTGGTGAGTGAGCGTGGGGTCTATCCCAAGATACGGAAAAAAACGAGAGAGAATCAGTGTTTTGCTCGATTCCGTCAGTTTCCGTCCATTGGCGAGGCCAAACCGGAGCAGCGACGTCGAATGGCCCAGAATCACCAGAAGGTCGAA
>CALFOM010000061.1 GCA_937919685.1 uncultured Phycisphaera sp. | reverse complement strand
CCAACAGCCGCGTGCGGCGATTCGTCGTCAACGGCACGGCGGCGTCGACCGCCGTACCCGGCATCGGCGCCATCGCAGCCTTGGGTGGTGTTGCTCGGCCTCAAACGCCGCCTGTGGGGTGACGAGAGGCGTGGAACGCGAGTGGAAGGACTCGAACCTTCAACCGCCGGTTTCGGGGCGCGGAAACGGCCACGCTGTCCCGATCTTTGTTTCGTTCTTCCCACTCCAAGGCGAGGACGAGGCCACCAGCGGCGCAGCCGGCAACCGATCACCGGGGCAGGTCGGGTGGCGGGCTCGACGGATCCTCGCGATCTTCTCATTCCGCCAATCCGGGGCGCGTCATCACTTCGATCGATGGCTTTTTAACGGTTCGAGTCGCGATGAGAGACGGCGGCGCCATCCCGATCTCGAAGACCTTCAGCCGCGCGTGTCCGAGGCCGCATTCGCCGAGACGAACGGGGAGGGCTGGCTTTTAGACCCAGAGCGGGCGAGCGATCGCCGCTTCCACAGTGCGTGCGGGAATGAACGACGACACCGCCACCAGCAGATACCCGATCGTTTCGAACGTCTCTTCCCACGGGTTGGACGGGAGGTCCAGGATCACGCCGCGGTCGTACAGCCCCGCGACCACGACCACGAGCCCTCCGGCGATGCAGGAATATCCCCACCAGGTTCCGAGCAGGATCCGGGGCAATGCCCAAGGCCGACGGAGGATCCCACGAATAGCGAGAAAGCTGACCGGAATCGCGATCACGCCCGCGATGATTCGCCCCGGGCCTCGCAGGAGACGATCGGCCCACCCGAATTCGCCGTTCGGATCGAACTCGACTTCGCGAAGGATGCAGCCGACGGTGATCATCGCGGCCCCGGCGAAAACTGCTCGCAGGACTGCGGTTTGATGCATCGCGAGCAACAGGTATCTCGTCAGCATGACGACGAGGATGAACACCTGAAACGTCTCGAGGATGCCGTTCTCGGCGAACCATGGCCATGATTCAACGGTTGGCACCGGGTCGCTGTCGACTTGGCTGGTCAGATGGATCGATGATCCGGCTGATGTTCTGAGAGGTTGAGCGATGATCCCTGAATCGTACCGAAATCTGGCGAGGTACTGGTGAAGCGACGGTGAGTGGCCTCTGGCCACCGGTGAACGTCCGACCGAACACTCGGGCGTCGCTCACCTCCCACACCTTTGATCGAGGGGGTTCTTGCGAAAATCGCCATCGAGAACCGCTCCCAGCTGATCCTAGAGGCCGAGTATGAACTCTCCCAGAACGGGGTCCGACTCCGAATGGCGAGGAACGCCCGGTTGCCCGAGCTTGATCTTGGAGGGTTCGATCATTCGGGTCGGGTGTGTGTGCGATCAGCTCACGGCGGCTCGCTGGCGTCGGCCAGGCAGGCCGCTCGCGCCGATGGCGACGATCGCGAATCCCTCGAAGCCCGGGCACCGCCGCCGGCACCGCCGGCGGCGACGATCGGGCGACGATCCCTCCAATTCAGTCCTTCTC
>CALFOM010000060.1 GCA_937919685.1 uncultured Phycisphaera sp. | reverse complement strand
GCCACACCTTCCGATTCCGCCACAGCTCACTCCAGACGCCATCTTTCTTACCCTTGATCAGTCTCTCGGCGACCAACCGAATGACGACCCCTGATTTGATCATGCCCAATGCAATCAAAAAGCGGATCGGCCCCCAGTGCCTTCGAAACAATCGCACATCGGCGTCGAAGATCTTAATCATCTTGCCGATCTTGCTCGATTCACTAGAACTTCCGTGGTGAACAATGCACACCTCTCCGTTCACGATCGGTCGAAGCCCCGTCGCATGAGCACGCCAGCAGAGATCTGCTTCTTCGCCGTACATGAAAAAATCACGATCGAAACCGCCGAGAGCCGACCATTGAGAAGTCTCAATCAAAAAAAGGCATCCGGTTACCATGAAAACTTCTTTGATCCCAGTTCGCTTCCATTTGGGATAACTTCTTGGGTTGAAGACTCGAGATGAGGGGCGAAGAAACGTCAACCCGGACACCCGGCAGAACAAAGCCCAGAGCGTATAGCGGCCCCAGCAACTCGTTGGATTCAGAGAGCCGTCGGCGTAAATGGTCCGCCCACCCCAGATTCCATTTCCTGGACGACTCTTCGCGAATTCGGTCAGTCTTTCGAGAGCGCGATCCAGAACGACAGTGTCGGGATTGAGCAGAAGGAGGTACTTTCCTCTTGCCTGCGCTGCCAACAGATTATTCGCCCTGGCGAATCCATGATTCTCTTGGCTCTCGACGATCGTGAATCTTGGATCACTCTCGAATTCGCCGCGAACGGCATCGAAGCTCCCGTCCTCCGACCCGTTGTCGATGAACAGAACTTCAAAACTCAGATCCGGCGTCTCCGCCACAATGGACCGAATACACTCAAGCGTCATCTCTCGTGTGTTGTAGGACACGATAATGATCGAAACCTCTGGCGGGTCGTTATGCGTTGAGGCCTCAGCGTTTCGAAGTTCTTGGTGGGGTGCGCCCATGTGTCGATTCCCAACTCAAGACCAAGGATCTAACAATCTCACGCTTTGTATTCTAGATATCCATCGGCG
>CALFOM010000059.1 GCA_937919685.1 uncultured Phycisphaera sp. | reverse complement strand
GGCTGATTGGCCGATTCGGCGCCGGAATCGATGATTCGCCCGTCGGCATTGACCCCACCACCGATTCCCCTACAATCTCCGATTCGCCCCCGTGGGCCAAAGGCCGCCTCGCACGAGACCCGTCCGGGTTCCCAACGAGTCGCCCGATCTCCAACCACTCGCATCATGTGATGCGGGGGAGACGAGGACCACGCCAGCGAGGATACCTCTCATGGTTGTTCTGCGCATGAAGCGGATGGGTCGCATCCGCCGTCCGTTCTATCGCATCGGTGCGATGGACAAACGTTCCCCCCGAGATGGCCGAGTCATCGAGGCTCTGGGTTGGTTCGATCCGATCACCACTGATCCGGACAGGATCATCAACCTCAAGGCCGGTCGCATCCACTACTGGCTTTCGGTCGGCGCTCAGCCGAGCGAGACGGTGGCGGCACTTTTCAAGAAGAACGGCATTGATCCGAAGCCGGGCCCGCATCACACGGCGCTCATCGACTCGGACAAGCCGGTTTCCATGGAGTCGGCCGCGGAGTGATCACTCCTCGGTCGCGATGAAGCAACGTTGATCGGATTCCGATGCGCATCGACGTCCTTACGCTCTTTCCCGAGATGTTCCGCGAAGTTCTCGCGACCAGCATGCCAGGAAGAGCGACAGCCTCCGGAGCCGTGGAGTATCAACTTCACGACCTTCGCGACTGGACTAAGGACAAGCATCGCACGGTAGATGATCGACCGTTTGGCGGAGGCCCTGGCATGGTGATGATGTGCGAACCCCTGTGTGATGCGGTACACGCGGTCGAGGCGATGGAGACATCGCCCGCCCGTCGAGTGCTGTTGACACCACAGGGCGAGCCATTGACCCAGGCTCGGGTCGAGGAGTTGGCGACCGAGCCCCGCCTCCTCCTCATCGCCGGGCACTACGAGGGGATCGACGAGCGGGTGATCGACGAGCTCGATCCGCTTGAGATCTCGATCGGCGACTACGTCGTCTCCGGCGGCGAACTGCCGGCGATGGTGCTGATCGACGCTCTCGTTCGATTGCTTCCAGGGGTGCTCGGGCATGCGAATTCCGCAGCCGAAGACTCCTTCTCCACCCGGGACGAATCGGGCCGTCCGCTTCTGGACTGTCCGCACTTCACCCGGCCCCGCACTTGGCACGATCGGGAAGTTCCCGACGTGCTGCTCAGCGGCGATCACCGTGCGATCGCCGACTGGCGACGTGAACAATCGGTCGAGCGAACGCGACGGCGACGCCCCGACCTTTTTGACCATACACCGCGACCCCTGGACGGCGTAAACCGTTCCAAGTCGCGGCAACCCGACGGCGGCATGTCCGCTCGAGGGGAACATTCGGGCGACAGCCCGGGAGATTCGGAATCATGAATCGCACAGAATTCGTTGAATCAGCCGTAGCCGACCAGTTGAAGCCGAAGGATGCCTTCCCGGAATTTTCCGTGGGTGACACCATCGACGTCCACTATCTCATCGTCGAAGGCGAAAAGGAACGCCTCCAGATCTTCCAAGGCGTTCTGATCGGGGTGAAAGGCCGTGGGGTCAACCGCACCATCACCGTCCGACGCATCGTCGCGAACGAAGGCGTGGAGCGCATCTTCCCGATGCACAGTCCCCGCCTCGCGAAGATCGAAATCGTTCGACATGGTGACGCCCGTCGTGCCAAGCTCTACTTCCTCCGCGAACGCATCGGCAAGGCTCGTCGTCTTCGAGACCGCCGCCGCGGCCTGAAATGGATCAACGAAGGCTGATCGCCTTCTACTCATGCGGGTCTCGCTGAGCAAGTCGTTTGGATTCGAGGCAGCCCACTGGCTGCCCACGTTTCCTGAAGACCATAAGTGTCGCCGGCTCCACGGGCACTCCTTTCACGTCGAAATCGTCGTCGAGGGAGAGGTGCCCGAGGAGCCCGGCTATCTCATGGACTTCGGCACGATCAAGGCCGCGATCAAGCCTCTTGAAGAGGCGCTCGATCATCGTTGCTTGAACGAGATTGAGGGACTTGAAAATCCGACCAGTGAAATGTTGGCCCGATGGATCTGGCGACGGATCGCGCCTGCCCTTCCAATGCTTCGTGAAGTGCGGATTCGCGAGACCTGCTCGAGTTCGTGCGTGTACCGAGGTGATTGACCGACGCTTCCTCTCCGACGTGACGGCCGTCATTCCGTCGGATCCAATCGCGTTCCGCCCACCGGAAGATCGCCGATGCGACTCTGCACCATCCTCGACACCACCACCGCCCGGTCGATCGGCATTCCCGACGCCGTCTGCGATCTGATCGTTCCGCACGGCGCCCCCGGCGAGGCGATCGCCTCGATCCTTCCGGGGAACCCGCTGGCCGACGACTGGTTCGGTCTCGTCGATCTCCCCGGCGATCTGCTCGTGACATGGAGCGGCACGCTGGCCGACGAGCTCTTTGGCGACGACCCCCGGACCTGGATGCCGATGGGGCACGAACGCTTCGAGGCGTTCTGTGATGCGGTCCGCGAGCCGCTGGTCGCATCCGGAAGCCGCCTGTGCTTCCGACCGCATGCCCGTCACGTCTTGAGCGACCCTCAGGGAACCCTTGACTTCCTGCGTCGTCGAGAAGGTGAACCCTTCGGACTCGCGCTCGCCCCCGCGGATCTCCTGCTTCCCTCGATGCTTGCGGATGCGGCGGATCACTTCACCCGAATCCTCGAGTCGATGGTTCCTCGCGCCGACCTGCTCTTCCTTGCGGATGCGGCGCCAGTCGCCGGTCAGGAAGATGAAGACGGCAAGTCGATGGCCCCCATGCCCCTCGGTGAGGGCGTGCTGCCCGCCGAGGCCGTCATGGAAGCGATCCACACCTTGCTCCCGGCGTCGACGCCGGTGGTGGTCGCAGCACGGGATCTCACCACGGCGACCAGTTGGCGACACGGCGACTTCCGTTGAGTTCGTCGCAGAATCCGCCGCGATGCTCGTGGTGCGGCGACGACCCCCTCTATTGCCGTTATCACGACGAGGAATGGGGATTTCCCCAGCGTGACGGCCGATCGCTGTTCGAGAAGCTCTGTCTCGAGGGAATGCAGGCGGGACTCAGTTGGATCACGATCCTCCGTCGACGCGCCGATCTTCGAATCGCATTCGACGGTTTCGAACCGACTCCGCTCGCCGCTTGGACCGAAGAAGATCGGCTCGCGGTGCTCGAACGTCCGGGCGTCATTCGACATCGGGGCAAGATCGATGCGGTTTGCGGGAACGCTCGCGCCGTCATCGAGGAGTTCAACGATCTTGATGACTTTTCGTCGTTCATCTGGTCGTTCGCGCCCGCTGCAGACGCGGGACAGAAGCGTCCTGCGACCGTCGATGATCTTGCCACCGAGACCGCGGACAGTCGCCGACTCGCGAAAGCGCTCAAGGCTCACGGCTTCCGGTTCATCGGTCCGGTCTCCGCCCACGCGTTCATGCAATCCATGGGACTCGTGGACGACCATGTGGCCGGCTGCCATCGCGCGACGTCCTGAAAAACTTCCACCGAAGCGTGCGAAGAGAGACCGTCCGGCCGGATCTTGAACCGACTCTTCACATCGTTCTCGCCTTGAGGGGGCCGGGTGGAGTAGTATCATTCTGCCGGCGGAGCCGGTTTTCTCCCTGCTCGATGTCGCAGCGAGCCTGCGGCGGACCCCCGGTACCCGAGCGAACGGCCCCACCGTTCGGTTCGAATTCCGATCGGAGGAGCGTCAGGATGACGATGGCCCTAAATGCCGGACTCGATGCCGGACTCGATGCAAAAGTACTTGTGCTCAACCGAATGTATTCGGCGATTCGCGTCGTCGATGCTCGTCGGGCGTTCACGCTGCTAATCAAGAACATCGCAGAAGTGATCGCGGTCGAGGATGGCCACTACCGCAATTACGACTTCGAGACCTGGGCCGACATCGCCGAACTACAGCACGAGTTCGAACCAGAGCATCACGAATGGGTGCGGACGACCCGGGTCACACTGGCGGTTCCCAAGATCATCAGGCTCTTCGACTACGACCGGCGCCCGCATCGGACCGTCAAGCTCAATCGAAGGAACATCTACGCCCGTGATGAAAGCCGCTGTCAGTACTGCGGACGTTCCTTTTCGACGCGGGAACTGACGCTCGACCATGTGCTTCCCCGAGTCCAGGGCGGCGAAAACAGCTGGACAAATCTCGTCTGCGCCTGTGTTCGCTGCAATGCCCGCAAAGGAGGACGGACTCCGATCCAGGCCGGAATGCGCCTCGTCAGGGAGCCAATACGGCCAAATCGAAACCCCGCGATCACGATTCGACTCGGGAGTGGCAAGTACGACTCCTGGAAGACATTCATGGACGAGGCCTACTGGACGGTCGAACTCCAGTAGTCGTTCATCTGCGCGGGCCTCGCTCACCGAGGTCTCCGGAGAGAACGCCACCGCGACCGGCAAAGACGCCTGGCCCCACATCTCCCTCGAACCGAATTCACTCCAGTATGGAAAACTCAAACCGGAACGGAAGGCCGTTCAGCCACCGAGACCGGTCGATTCGGGAATCCCGGGCAGCGACGGTGGACCCTGTTCTCTCGCTGGCGGCGCTGGTTCGCTGACGTCTTGCAGCTCGCTCGCGGGTACCTCGGACGGGTGGTCCTTCTCCTTCACGATTGGCGAACTCCCGGAGTCGAGGCCCATCGGCTCGCGTGATGACGGGGCCTCAAGCGACTCGGGAAACGGTTCCGGAAGTGGCTCGGCGACATAGTGGTCGTCCCGCAACTGCATCGATTCGATCCGGAGCGTGGTCTGCTGCCTGAGCCCGCCGGGAAGCCACTCCTCGCCTTCCACTCGTTCCACAAGCATTCGCTCCGGATCGACGAAGAGACTGAAGGTTGCGTCGGATGGTCCGGACTCGCCTTCGCCGCCGGAACGAAGTTCGACTCGAACCATCTCCCGGTCGTCCACCATCACTCGATCCGCTTCGGCTGCGCGAAACCCCGAACCGCCGGTCCTCCGGAACTGCTCAAGCGGGGTCTGGCTAAATCGGAGTCGGAGATGGGGCAAAAGCCAAAGGTCGCGTTCCGCGGCGCCGGCCGCGGGAGGACTCAAGGCCCGGGCAAAGTCATCGAGGACACCTGGACGCTCCACGCGAAGCCTGGCATTGGAAACTTCGGCCCGCACCCTGGTTCGGGTCCGGATCGGCGGATCGCCGGTGGCCGGGTCGTTGGTCACCTGCTCGACCTCGGTCTCCTCCACGTACCCATCGATCTCCCGGTAGCGATCGGCCAGTCGCTTGAAGAAGAGAATCGGATCCAACTTCCCGTGGTGCTCCAGGGGAACATCGTCGACGTTTGGAGCCATCGCCCGCTCGCGACCCTGGTCCGCCACGATCGGTGATGCTGAAGCCGTGGCGAAAGTCGCCGGGGGCAGGAACATTCCGACGAAGAAAATCGCCGTGATTCCCCGAACTTTGGATGACACCAAGACATCAGTCATGATTCGAGCCCCATATCCCGGACGAGGTCCTGATCGAAGACCACTTGAACATGGTAACACCGGAACCGAGGATCTCCCCGAGTCATCCGGCGAACAGGACCACATTGATCGTCATCACAAGTGCGTTGCTGAACCCGTGAGCGACCATTGGAGCGATCAAAGACCCCCTCAACTCCCTTCCGATGCAGAATCCGATCGCCAACCCGGCCAGTGGTGGGATGAAGACGAATCCCTGCGGATGGATCGCCGCGAAGATCACGCTGGAGATCAACGCCGAAAGCACGATGGCGATCGGGGTCGCCCAACGGCTCATCGCCCCACGAAGATGCGTGAGGAAGACACCTCGGAACATCGTCTCCTCGACGATCGGCGCTGCGACGGAGGCGAGAATGTAGAGCTGGACGATCTTCCATGCGCCCGCACCGACGGCCGCCTGTTGGGCGGGATGCGAGGGCGTCGGCGCCTGACCCGACAGGTATTCGATGATCGCTGAAAGACCGAAGGTCAGTATCGCTCCGACTGCCAGAAAAGGAACTGCCACCATCCAGTTGACGATGCCGAAGGGAATCTCACGGACGCCACCCCCCCAATGCAAGCCGATGTCCTGTCTCACCTGCGAGAAGGGGATGCCTCGAATGACCGGCCAGACCAGCGCGGCGAGACTCAGAAAGAAGATGCCGATGCTTAAGGCGAGTGTCGGTGCATCTGCAGGAACGAGAAGACTCATCGAGATCTGCAGGAGAAAGAAGAGCAGAAGCCAGATCGCGAACGTTTCTGCGTAGATACCGTGCGCGCCGACTGGACGGATGCGGTTTGGAAGTCGACCGACAAGACTGAAGACGAGCATGATTACGGCGACCACGGAACCGATCAAGCCGCCGAGAACGAAGACCAAGAGGAAGGCGGCCATGATCACCATGGAGCTTCGACTCGACTCCGTCATCACCGCCATCGCCGCCGGATCGGGAAGATCCGTCGCGAGTCGACCGAACCAGCCGAGTCGTTCGTCCAGCAGCGACGACGTTGCTTCGTCGACCGGCGTCCCATCCACCGCGGCCTGAAGCGCCGCCGTGGCCGCGGGGACGAGAAGTTCGACGAGCGGATCCTCGAAATCCGTGATCTTCGAGAGCGCGTCAAGACCTTCTTCCGGTCCAGAGATCGAGCCGAGCAGAATCGCGTAAGCGACTTCTCCGGCCGGGCCGACCGCCTGGATCGACGCCGCCTGAATCACCGAAGCCTGCTCGCCGGTGAGGTTGTACATGCCGAAAGCGATCTGGCCGATCAACTCCTCCTGAATCGAGACCAGAGGGCCATCCGGGATTGAACTCGGGTCGGTGGCGGATTCCGAGATTTCGCTGGTCTCGTTGAGGCTCCCCAGCAAGGCGGTCTTGCTCGTCCAGAGGACGATCGAAATCACGATCACGGCCCACGCCAAGATGAGGCCAAAAAGGGCATGACGACTACTGGAGGGCTTTTTTTCACCCTCTTGATTCATGAGTTCTGGTGTGCTTTGGGGGGAATTGATTCGATCGTTCATGGGCAAAATCCAGTGGGATCTCGGCTTCATCGGCATGCCGAGACCTTGACAGCGAACGGTGGACGGCTATTCTTGGCGATTCTCGATCGGATCCTCAGCTGGAGCCGACCGTTTGCCCGCGTTCCGGGCGTGATCCTAGGTTCGTTGGATCATCTTCGTGTTCTTCGTGTTCATGCCACCACTCAGCCGAACGGGCCCCCGACATGCCCCGCCAGACCTACCACGCGAAACCAGGTGAAATCGAAGCCAGCTGGCATCTCTTTGATGCCGACGGCAAGATCCTTGGTCGTTTCGCCACGCAGATCGCCACGATTCTCATGGGCAAGCATCGCCCGGAGTACACACCGCACGTCCTGAGTGGTGACTTCGTCATCGTCCTCAACGCGTCGAAGATCGTGATGACCGGCAACAAACTCGATGACAAGACGCTCCGTCGCTACAGCGGCTACCCGAGCGGACAGAAAGTCGAGACCTATCGCCGAATTCTCCAACGGGATCCCACCCGACTCGTGAAGCAAGCGATCGTTCGAATGATCCCGACCGGCCGCCTCGGTCGTGACATGGAGTCACGTCTGAAGATCTATGCCGGTGACAAGCACCCCCACCAGGCACAGAAGCCCGTGGTCCTCGAAGCCACCTGCTGATCAAACCCAACCATTCCGCATCCCCTCGATCTATTAAAAGACCGGATTCGAATCGAACATGACCGAGAACACCGAGAACACTGAGACCGTCGAAACC
This sequence comes from uncultured Phycisphaera sp., assembly GCA_937919685.1. Taxonomy (GTDB): domain Bacteria; phylum Planctomycetota; class Phycisphaerae; order Phycisphaerales; family SM1A02; genus UBA12014. The sequence goes on along the minus strand of CALFOM010000059.1, from coordinate 7,203 downwards.
GTCGAAGTCGCCCAGATCCCGGCCTCCGAGGGCATCACCCTCGGCGGCGTCGAGTCGACGGCAACGGAAGTCGCCCCAATCCACGTGAGTCGCGGTCCCGACGCCCACGGCTGGTTCCGTGGAACCGGTCGCCGAAAGAGCTCCGTCGCCCGCGTGCGGATCAAGCCTGGCAAGGGTGAGTTCCTCATCCACGGAGCAAAGAAGGGCCAGAAGCCCCTCGACACCTACTTCACCGAAATCCGGGACCGGAACGCGATCCGCTCGGTCCTCGAGAAGACCGGAACCGCAGGCAGCGTCGACGTGTTCGTGAACGCCGACGGCGGCGGTTTCACGGGCCAGTCAGGTGCCATCATCCTCGGCGTCGCCCGAGCCCTTCGCGAGTTCGACCCTGCCCTTGAACCGGCGCTTCGAGAGAACGGGTTTCTGACCCGCGATGCTCGCGAAGTGGAACGCAAGAAGTATGGCCAGCCCGGTGCTCGTCGACAATTCCAGTTCTCGAAGCGTTGATCTTCAGGGCATCCGCCCGATCATCAAGATCATCCAGATCATCAAGATCATCAACGTTCAACAGAAACACCATGCACCGCCGCGAAATCGTTCGCGGCGGTGTTTTCATTCCCGAAGCGACGAGATCGCACGACGCCGAAGTTCGCGAGCGACCGCATGGACTTCCTCCGACCAGCGAGTCGATGGAACGCCGATCACTCGGCCGGTCTCGAGCATCGATCGAGGTCGGCCTGGAACTTGAAGTCCGAACCGAATCAAGAACGCCTCGAAACCGGGCCGCGCCTCGATCTCGACCCGTGCGGCGACCTCGAGCATTCGCCACCACCGAACCGGCGCGAGAAGATCCCTCACCGGCTCCGGTACGGATCGGAGCGTTGAGATGCGACCGATTGAATCCGGCATCACTCGCCGGCGAGCCCCCGTGAAACCCGACCACGCCGACTCGCGAGCGACTCTTCGAGAGACGGTCAGGCCCACGGACCGATCGAGACTGTGACCACGCGTCCGCCGAGTCGGATCGAAGGCTCTGACCGCGTCGGAGACGCTGTTGATCACCAGTTCGACCGCGTCGTCGATTCGCTTTGCCGGAAGTTGCTCGATCCGCCGACCGATCGACTGTTCGAATCGCTGCACCCCCGGCCCGAGGCCTGAGATCGTGGCCCGCTCGAGGAGCATCCCCCACCAGCGGAGGTCCGATTCGACGCGATCGATGTCGCGTTCCCGGATCGGCCCAGGTCGGGACGCCATCTTCTCGAACGCCTCGCGAGCCCGAGCTCTGGCAAAATTCATTGCGGCGATTCGAGCACGATCGACCTCTTCGTCTCCCGTCCCCTGCGAACGCCGAATCGTCTCCAGTCCATCAGCGAGCGAGAGTCGCGACCGTTCATCCGCTTCGCCGTCGAGCAATCCCGCGACCCCGAAGACCTCCGCCGCATCGGGCCTCGCGAGATTCGGAGGGACCAGTGCTGGTGCGTCGATCACCCCCAGATGATCGAGCCGAGCCTGTAAGGCGAGACGTCGGACGATCGCCCGACTCCGATCGACGCGGAGCTGAAGATCAACTGACGGAATCAGCCATCGTTCCCCACGCCCGATCAGTCTTTCGACCCGGGCACGATCCGAGCGTGATCGGGTTGGCCGCTGACGCCCCGCGGGCGACTTGACCGGAGAATCTCCTCCGCGTGAATCCGGTCGCCCGGAGGATTCGTCCTTGATTCTTCCGCGGGCTCGCCGCTCACTCGATCGCCGAGCCTTCTCGATTCGCCCCTCGTTTCGAGCGATGAAGGCATCGAGGATCAGAATCCGGCAGACGGACCTTGCGCTGCCGTTGGGGAAACGGGCAAGCTGCATCGGCAATCCTGCGAATCTCCATCGCTGGACGGTGCGACGTGAGACGCCGAGCCGCTGCGCGACCTCCTCCGCGGTGATCTCGAGCTCCGGTTCGAAGGCGGCCGGCCCGAGGCGCGACGCCAGTCGATCGATCAGGCGAGTTGCATCCGCCAGCAGATCTGCCCCCGAGATTACGAGATCCTCGACCGAATCGTTGTCCGCGGCGACGCCGGTGATCCGGTAGACGAACCACGAGATCGGATAAGACCGCAAAGGATCGAATTCCGGGTAGATCTTCAGGAGTTTCGTGAGATGCCGCCGGATGACCTCGACGCCCGCGAATTCGAACTGGCGTTGCACGAGGGACATGGCCGAGGTGCGATAGCCGTCAGCGGTGGTCATGCGGGAGCCAGCAGGTCATCAGCGATTCGAAGAGGCTGAGGATCGGGAATCGCGTCGATCTTCGCCGCCGCATCGAGGAAAACGCGAATCGACTCGAGAGAACGCGGCGTGCACTCGAAACGAAGCCTCGACTCGAGATACTCGATCGCCTGGTCCGTACGCCAACCGTGCGCTTCGGCATGCTGATGCGCGATATTCGGGATTCTCCTGGCGTTGCGACGACGAGCGTGGTCAACGATGATCGCCAGACGACGAACACGATCGCGTGCGGGTTCGTCGATGTCGGCACGACAGAACCAAGAGGCAAACACGAATGGCAGTCCGGTGAGTTCATGCCACGCGGCACCGAGATCGAGTTGAAAAGGATGCGTTTCCACGCTCGGTCCGGACCGGACCACCTTGTCGCCGATCAGTAGGACGACATCCGGCCAATCGACCATCGACACGTTCCGAGCTTGAATCGGAACAAACGCCGGCGTCAATCCGTACTGCTCCGAGAGAAGCACCCGGAGCAGCGCGACGGACGTGTGACTGTCCGTATCGCAGGCGACCTCTTCCATTTCCTGAAGGGGTCGGCGCGAAAAGAGCCGGACCGTCCAGGTGGCTCCGTCGCAGCCGATCTGACCCACCGGAACCAACGCCAGTGGAACCGTGGCTCGTTGTTGATCGATGACCGAACAGAGTGAGAGATCGGTCCCTCCCGCCTCGAGAACGCCAGCCAGCATCGAAGGAACGTCGGAGAAGATCCGAACACCCTTGGCCCGCTCGAGACCGTCGATGAGCGGAAGCGTGTTCAGATAGGAGACGACCCCTAAGCGGAGTTCGGTTTCAGTCGAATGCATAGACGACATGCTAGGTTCCGAACCACCGTCCGGTGATCGATTCGGAGACGATGTTCGCTCGAATCGACCCGTCGACTCGATCAGCCGAATCCGATTCGGTTCTGAGACTCGACGGAACCGACTGCGACACCCGGCTGGGGATTCGATTCCGCTCGAACGCCACCGGCCACGATCACCCGTGGAATCCGGGGTGAGAGTCCGCAGAGGAGTTCGTAGGGCATCACTTCCGAACGAGCAGACACTCTTGGGAGTGCCACCGGCGAATCGACATCCGCCGAGATGATCTCGACATCGGCGTTCGGATCGACCGGACCGACGTCCGTGAGATCCACCACGCATTGATCCATGTTCATCCGACCCAGAACGGGAACCGAGACGGGACCTCGCTGACCGTGAACCACGAGTCGGTGGGGCCCGGTCCGACTGGAAGGGAGACCGTCTGCATAACCGACAGGAACCAGACCGGCGACGGTATCGCGATCGATGGTCGTCGTGCAGCCATATCCGATGGATCGACCTGCGGAGAGCCGGCGAATCTGAATCAGGCGCGACCACCAGGAGATGGCCGGCTGGAGCTTGATCGATGCCTGCGTCGCAGCGGCACCTCGCGGGAAATGCCCGGTCCAAGCAAGCCCGACGCGGACCATGTCGAATCGAAGTGACGAATCGTGGAGCGCCGCGGTGGCAGCGGCATGGCGCAAGGCCCCGGCAGGAACCAGATCACCCGCCCCTTCTAGGAACAATCGAAAACGACGTCCCCGGTCTCGAGCGGAATCCGCGTCGTCGAGGGCATCAGGCAGATGCGTCATGACGCCAGCGACCCGCATCCGGGGACTCTGACCGATATGGGCCAGAATTCCGAGGGCGTCGCGTTCCTCGCATCCCCCACGTCCCATACCCGTGTCAAGTTCCAAATGCATGGGGAGCACGATGCCCAGACGGGCCGCCTCCTCTTCCAGATCCTGGACTTGATCGATCGAATGGGCGGTGAAATGGAGTTTCTCGTCCGCCAGCAGGTGCATGGCAGCCCCGCTTCGATCGAGCTCGTGGACCGGCATGAGGACGAGAACGTCGGCCCCTCGAGCCGCGGTGGCCACCGAAATGGCCTCCTCCGGGTTGTAGGCTGCAAACGTCCGGACTCCCATCTCGGCCATAGATCCAGCGATCCTGGGGGCTCCAAGTCCGTACGCGTCGGATTTGACGACCGCACAGACTCGGTTCCAATCCGGCACCCCACCTCCGGCCACCTTCGCGACCGCCTCGAGATTTCTCTCAAGAGCATCCAGATCGATCCGAATTGAACTGGTCGTCGTCATGGAGAGTCCGAAAAGTCGGGAACTCAGGCAACGTACCACCTGGGAACGTCGCGTTGGGGCCTCCGCTGCGGGTAGTATCGACGGATTCCACCGGCCGTCATCAAAGACATCCGGGTCAATCGCATCTGCGAGTTCCAATTTTGACGACTTCGACGGACAAGAACCTACCCCAAGAGAATGAGCCTTTGATCGATTCCGAAGCAAGGGTCGAGGAAGCCAAGGACGAAGAGACGTTCGATACGTCCAAAACCTTCGCCGATCTCGGACTGCCGGACGACGTCCTCAAGGGAATCACCGCCAGCGGTTTTATTCATCCGACGAAGATCCAGTCGTCTCTGATCCCCGCCGCGCTCTCCGGCCGACACGTTCTTGGTCAGGCCAAGACCGGAACCGGCAAGACGGCCGCGTTTGGTCTTCCGATGCTCTCGATGATCAAGCCCGGCGATCACTTCGCGGCACTGGTCCTCGTTCCGACTCGCGAACTCGCCATTCAGGTTGCTCGTGAGATCAAGGATCTCGGAACCGGCACACCGCTCTCGGTCGTTCCGGTCTACGGTGGTCAACGGATCACCGCACAGGCGCCGAAACTCGAACGAGGCCCCGAGATCATCGTCGGCACCCCCGGTCGCGTGATGGACCTCCACGATCGCCGCATGCTCCCTTACGACACCGTTCGAATGGTGGTGCTGGATGAAGTGGATCGGATGCTCGACATCGGATTCCGCGACGACATCCGAAAAATTCTCGGCGGCATGAAGCAGCGCCCCCAGACGATCTTCGTGAGCGCCACGATCTCCGACGAGATCGAGAAACTCGCGCGTTCCTACATGAAGGATCCGATCAAGATCGTCAGCAAGGAGAAGAGCCTGACGGTCTCCCGGGTCGCTCAAAGTTGGATCAAGGTCGAACCGTGGGACAAGAAGCATATTCTTCATCACCTGCTGACCCACGAGACCCCCGCCTTGACCATCGTCTTCTGCCGGACCAAACGCACCGTCGATGATGTGACGAAATTCCTGAATCGCAAGAATATCGACGCCCACGCCATCCACGGAGACATGATCCAAAGCCAGCGCAACAAGGTGATGGACCGGCTTCGAGGCGGCGATCTGGGCGTGCTCGTGGCCAGCGACCTGGCGGCCCGCGGACTCGACGTCGACGGCATCAGTCACGTGATCAACTACGACTTGCCCGAGGACCCCGAGGTCTACATCCACCGGATCGGCCGAACCGCTCGAGCAGGACGCGACGGCGTCGCCTGGAGCCTCGTCACGCCTTACCAGGGTGATCTGCTCACCAACTGCGAGATGCTCGCCAACATCGAGATCCCGCAGCAGGAATACCCCAACTTCAAGCCCGGCCCGGTTCCGGCAGACATCCGGGCCGAGAACGAACTCGCCGAGAAGCGGGTGCAGGCTCGCGAGAGTTCGATGAAACGGACGGAAGCACTGCCGGTCAAAGCCGACGACAACTTGGCATTCCCTGGCGGCATCGTCCCGACCCAAATGCCTGCGCGACGGATGCAGGGCAAGGTGCGAACTCGAAGGCGATGAGCACTCCCGACCCCGGCTTCGTCAGGACCCACTCCGAGGTCGCAGATGCCCTTGCCGAGGGTCGGCCCGTCGTGGGACTCGAGACCGCCGTGCTCACCCACGGACTGCCTCGCAACGGCCAGCCTGCGCCTAGATGCCTCCGCAAGGGTGGACGAGTCGCGGAGTTGATCGGAGGCACGCCCGCGTGGGATGCAAACGCTCCACTGAATCTCCAGTCGATCCGACTCTTGGATCAGGCGGTTCGACACGCCGGGGCCGTTCCGGCCGTGATCGCGATGATCGACGGCACGCTGCGAATCGGTCTCGATGCGGAGGAGCTCGAAGCACTCGCGCTCGACGAGACCGCCGCCAAGGCGAGCAACCGGGACTTCGGACCACTCTCCGCTCGAGGGGCATCAGCTGGTACGACCGTCGCGGCATCGATGAGAGCCTGCCGGCTCGCCCAGCCGTCGCCAATTCACGTCTTTGCCACCGGAGGTATCGGCGGCGTCCACCGCGGCTGGTCGACGCGACCCGACATCTCCGCCGACCTGAGAGCGCTGGCGACCGAACCCGTGGTGGTGGTGGCCTCTGGAGCCAAGGTGATTCTCGATCTCCCGGCGACCTTCGAGGCTCTGGACACGCTCGGCGTCCCGGTGATCGGGTTTGGCACCGACGCCCTTCCGATCTTCACCGCGGGGCTCAGCGACGACTTGGTGGTTCCTCACCGACTCGACGACTCCGCGTCCATCGCCGAGGCGTGCCGACGACACTGGACGGAATTCGGCCAGACCTCCGGCGTACTCGTGGTCAATCCATGCCCCGCAGAAGACGCGATTGATCCGCACCGCATGGATGTCATGGTTGACGCAGGGCTTGCCGAAGCCGCCGCGCAGGGAATCGACGGGTCCGGCGTGACTCCGTTCCTGCTCGCCTCGATGATCTCCAATCTCGATCTGAATCCAATCTCGGCCAACCTCTCATTGCTGATCTCCAACGCCTCGCTTGCCGCGAGGATCGCCGTGGAATGGCATGCTGGTACGAACGCTCCGAGTTGACACCCCTTCCGGTGGCTGCTCTACTCCTTCCTCTCCGTGGCGATTCCACGCTGGCGGAACCACCTCTCGACGTCCTCGCCTGCTGTATCGAGACGACACGAAGGTCGCAGTCTGAATCATTCCTCGACGAGCATCGTTTTCGCCGTGGAACCGGACCGCAGGGCCACATCTCGTCACCGAGATTTTTCCTCGCCGGGATCATCTCGCCGGGATCATC
>CALFOM010000058.1 GCA_937919685.1 uncultured Phycisphaera sp. | reverse complement strand
TGAATGCCCTGAATGCCATGAATACCCCGAGCACCCGAAACAGTCTGGGGCCAGTTTGGGCATCTTGATCATCTTGATCATGTAGATCATGTTGGTCATCTTGGTCATGGCGAGGCCATCACAAGGTCGTCGTGGATGCCTTGGATCGCCAGATGAATGGACTCCAGATCCGAAGATCCGGATCCGCCCGGCGATGATCCGCGGAAGAGAAAACGGGCGGGGCCGGCGTCGAGAAGCAATCCGACCAGGCGCCCGTCGATCCTGATTCCCGCGACGCCGCCCGGACATCCCTTGGGAGGAAGCGACATTCGCCAGCCTGCCGCCGCGGCCTTTTCCATGAAGTTCCGTGTGAACGCCGTCGCCAGAGCTTCGACGATGAGAACTTCGCCGTCGAGTCCGACGGCAATCGAGGCGAGGTCGAGTTGGTCGGCATCGGACGCGGCGGCGCCGGTGAGCCACGCCACTTTCGTGCCGGCGACCCTAGAGCGGTCCGTTTCGCCGAGACTCTGTACGAAGGCCGCCCACCGCTCAAACATTTTCGGTTCGGGATTCCAGTTTCCACCGTGCCTCAGTCGCCGCATCGCGACGGTCGGAGCGAGGCTGTCATGTTCTGGCGGCTCCGGAGCGAGCCGGCTCGCGATCCGTCCCTGACAGGCTTCCAGGCAGAGGCCTGCGAGCATGATCGCGGTCGCTTCGGTCGCTCGATGACCCGGGGATCCGGGAATCATCGCCGAGCGGGGAAAAACCACCCACCGTCTGACCGGTGAGCAAAGTTGATCGGCCCGAATTCTCCATCGGCCAGCGATTCGGCGGGAGACGTCGTCATCGTCGATGGGCCTCAGGCTCAACCCGGAGGTGCGGGTTTCGAATATCGCTTGCAATCGCTCCTGCAACAGACTCCGATCGCCGCTTTGGCCGGATGCTGGAATTGCGATGACCAATCCACCGCTCGCGGCATGATCGAAGATGCGTTTCGAGGGGATCGAATCTGGATCCTCGATCCACGCAGATCTTGATCCGCCTCGGACGATGAGTACGGGCGCGCGGCTCCACGCTTCCGCGGGATCATCGAGCCCGACCCTTGTCCAGAAGACCGGGCGTTCAAGGGTGTTGGAGACGACGGCGACGGCTTCGCCCAGCAGATCCTGCGTCGGAGTCTCTCCCGTCGAATCAAAGCATGCGAAGGCGATCGGCTCAAGGCCCCGCTGAAGCACGAAGAGTGCGAAAGCGAGCCGTTCAATTCTTGGGCGGCCACGAATTTGTAAGCCGAGCGCCTTATCGTCGACGAAGAGTCGGCGACGGATCGAGGTCGCACATTCGGAGTACCAGTCATGGCCTCCGAAGCGACGAATCCCGGTGGCGCGGGCCGCTCGCTCGAGACTGTGAATCCAATAGAGGTGCCAGCGATCGCAGCCAGGATTGGCGTCGGCATCAAAGTGGCGGTCGAGCCAGTCGATCGCAGCGCCGATTGCGACTTTGGTCCGAGCGGCTTCACTCGAGGATCCGGGATTCAAACGCTCGCAGATCGCAAGGGTGGCCAGACCGGCGGCGGTCATCGATCCTCGAGACGGATCCGCGAGATCGCGGTATCCCCAACCGCCATCCTCTCCCTGCCTTGCGAGGAATCGGCTTCGGACGATCTCGACCAGTCGATCTGGAATGTCGAAGCCTCGAGCCGAAGCATCAGCGATCGCCTGCATCGCGAATTGGGTCAGTGACTGATCGACGAAACGGGCTCGAGGTCGGGGTCCGTAATCCCAACCACCGCCTTCGATCGAGAATCGTTCGAGGAGCCTTCGGGCCTCACCTTCGGCCGCAGGTCGAAACCCCTCGCTCAACCGCGTCCAGACCATCAGCCGGGCGGCGATCGCATAGGTGCCGTCGGCGGGGGTTCGATTCAGCCATTGGATTGCGGCGGCGATCTGCGGAGTCTGGACCGGCATTCCGGATTCGAGCAGGCCGAGGACGGCGATGGCCGTTCGGCCCGTCGGCTGGGCCGACTGGTCCGAGGGCGGCTTACTGGGTTCCCATTGGCGTGATGGATGGTGTCGATCGAGAATGGCCTGAATCAGGACCGAGGCCATCCGTTCGACGGGTTCCCGGCGGATCTCGAGGGGTTCGTTCGAATCGCCCGCGGTCGCACCGGCGGCAGCCGGCACCACCGCGTGGATGACAATCCATATCCAGGCCCAGATCCAACAGTTCTCGATTCTCCAGATGCAGTGGCTGCTTGAAATTGAAATCCCAAGAGATTCGAAGACCGTCGGTCTGTTCATATCGCATCTCGCAAGGCCCCGGAAGGAGACTATCAACCCGCTCGAGGGTCTCGACGATGCGTGCCTTTTTTCTGGTTCGTCGCTCGAAGGGCTCGATTCAACGTCCCACAGTTGAGCCGGACGGTCAGGCCGCGTACCTTCTCCGAATGCCCATAATCGTCATCCAGCATTCCGAGACCAGCAGTGCCGCCATCATCGGCGATGCGATCGTTCGCCATGGCCTCCGGATTCGGACCATCCGCGTCGCCGCCGGCGAAGCTCTGCCGAGCGATCTCGACGGCATCGACGGCATCATCTCGATGGGGGGGTCGCATTCAGCCAACGATGACCGCCTTCCATGGATCGACCAAGAATTGGCCCTGCTCAAGGCGGCCTGCGCGGCGCAACTCCCCGTGCTCGGCGTCTGTCTCGGAGCCCAACTGCTCGCGCGTGCGCTGGGTGGAACGGTCTCGAAGATGTCCGGCACGCCGAGTGTCGGATTGTGTCGAATCGATCTGACCACAGCTGGCTGGGATGATCCGCTCTTTCGTGGACTTCCGTGGTACGGAAGTTGGCCGAGTTGGCATGAGGAAGAGATCTCGGAACTGCCCCCCGACGCCCGTGTGTTGGCGAAGAGCGAGGACTGTGGCGTCGAGGCGTTCGCTCACGGGATATTCGCCTACGGCGTCCAATTCCATCCCGAGTGGACCGCGGATCGCGTGGGAGAACTCTGTGATGATCCTTCGGAGCACCTCGCCGATGCCGACTTCGACTATGCGGCGGTCAAGGCGGTGGCTCGGGATGAAGCGGATTCGATCGATCGAATGGCCCGCCGATTCGCCGAGAACGTGGCGTCATATCTGATGCCGGTCGAGCGCGTGAATGCGGGTATTCCCAAGGACATCCACCACTGAAGCGTCGCCGGGCTTGTGTCCGATTCGAGCCCGTCCGTTTCGGTCAGTTCGAAGGCGAAGAGACTCCGAGGATGGGCCGGAAACCATGATCGGACGATATCAGGAACAAAACGTCGATGGGCATCGAACCGGGCGTCTTCTCTGGGGCCTGATTGTTTCGATGGCGTTCGCTCCAACCCCTGCGCTCTCGCAGGTGACGGCCCCGTCTGCGTCCGGAGTCTCGTCCTCAACTTCCAACGCGGTCGTACCGCCTTCGCTCGATGCCGAGATCAGCAAGGTGACCGCGGCACTGGCCGTGGCGCAGGGCGAGTCGTCCCCGGATGTCGAGCAGATCAAGTTGCTCCAGGCGAGATTGCTGGATCTGACGGAGTCTCGATCGGCCAGGAATCGGATCGAGCAATTCAATCGTGAGATGGCGACTGCCGAAGAACGTCGTGAGGATCTAAAAAGCAGGCTCGCGGCAATGCCCGAGACGGATGCGATTCCCGATGTCCCCGACGACCTCGACCCCGCCAAACTTCAGGCAGGGCTTGGTACCGCGAAAGAGCGTTCCAGGAAGATCGAAGTCAAGCTCGCAAGCGTCGAGGAGCAACTTGCTCGAAGGCAGTCACGACGGGTCGAGATTCGAAGCGAGTCCGACGAAATCAGCGAAAAATTGGGATTGCTCAAGACCGACGCGATCCCGGATGATGAGGCTCCGCAGAATCGGATCATCGAAAAATACCAAGATCAGTTGGTGGCGCTCGAGCGTGAACGGAAGTGTTACGACCTGACCGACGACATCCTTCGCCTTGAACAGCGGTTGTGGATCAGGCATCGTGACGCGGACGATCTGGCGCTGAAGGCCTGGCAGGCAACGGTCGCCGATCAGGCGATCAAGGCTGCAGAGAATCGGCGGAAGGAAGCCAAATCGATCGCGGCCTCACAGGAGTCGGAACTGGCAAAGGCCGCTGCGAAGCAGAACGAGGAATTTGCGGATCGCCTCGCGGAACTGGTTGGGCAACGTGAGTCGCTGCTGGACGAGTTGGCGAGTCAGCGAATCTTGCTGGGCCGGGTGACTCGGCGAGTCGATGTCGACGGCATGAAGTTCAAGGGTTTAGTGACGCCCGAAGTCGCTCGAATCCTTCGGGATCGGAAGGCGGAGTTTCCCGATGACGCTGCCGTCGCGGATCGACTTTCGACGTTGAGCCGATTGAGCCCGAGGCTCGACCTAGAGCGGACCCTCCTGCAGGACGCGCTCGATGGGCTCGCGGATCCTCGAGGTTCCGCTTCGAAAGCAGTAGAGGAGGCCGGTCTGGTTGGGGATGAGGCGATCGCGGTCAGACAGTCACTCGTTTCAATCTACGAGGATCGGCTTGACTTCTATGGACAATCACTCCTGACAGCGCTCAACGAGCATGCCGAGATGGTGTCTTCGCTGATCACCATCGATCAGTCCCTGATCGAAGGGATCGTCCGGTATCGGGAGCTCGTGCTGCGCGAGACCCTCTGGATCCGTGACTCCCGCGCATTCCAAGAAGGGTACTTGGAGCGCACCGCGGATGAACTGAAACAGCTCTTCCAGCCCTCGAGCTGGAACGAGTCCCTGAGGATCGTGTACACCAAGGTTTTCCTCCAGCCCTTTCGGCTGCTTCTCGCCTTCGGGCCATTGGTCCTGCTGTTGGTTCTTCGGAATCGAATCGCATCAAGGATTGCGCTCGCCGGCGTTCGCGTGGCCCGCTCCTCCACGGATCGATTCAGTGAGACGTTGATTTGCGGAGTACTGGCGGCATTCACGGGTTTCGCGATGGCGGCGCCGTTTTGGACCATCGGCTTTACGCTCGGCGACGTCGTTCCCGGGAACTCCTTCGCGGATTTGCTCGGCGGAACCCTCGGCGTATTGGGTTGGTTCGTGGTCTGGATCGCGATGGTCTGGTCGATCACCCGGTCTGGAGGACTGGGTGAACGTCACTTCCATTGGCATTCGTCCACGATCCGTTCGATACGTGCGTCGCTCATCATGCTTTGGATCGCCTTGCCGTTCGGAGTCTTCGACCGACTCTGCGACTCGTCGCACTTGGATCTGCCGGATGCGGGACGGGTGTTCTACTTCTTCCTCCCGATCTGTTTGTCGATTTCGGCGATCATCCTCCTGAATGCGCGGCGCGGCATCCTCGTCGACTTCTATGCTCGCCGTCCCGAGCACTGGCTTTCGGCTATTCGTTGGGCGCCAGCCGCCATCGCGATCACCATCTGCTGTCTGATCGCCGGCTTCGCGTTGGCCGGTTGGTATGCGACGGTCGCGACCCTGCAAAGGGATTTCGTCACCAGTGTGATGCTCTTGATCGGGATCCTACTGCTTCGCGAGTTTCTGCTGAGGTTGCTCTATTGCCGGCAACGATCACAGTCCGCGGCGCTGCGTCGCCAGGAAGCCAAAGGTGAGAACGTCTCGGATCTTGAGGACTCGCTCGCGACGCTCAGCGGGCAGATCTTGGGGGGAATTCGCTACGCGGTCGTGCTGGTCACGCTCATCGGACTCTGGACCATTTGGTCACCGCTTCTGCCAGCGATCCAGTTGGGGGAAGCCATCGTGCTCTGGGAACATTCCGGGAGCACGCTGATTCCAAACGACGACGGAGTCATCCTCGCGACTCCGACTCAGGTCCCGGTGAGCGTGCGTGACCTGCTTCGATCGCTCGCGTTTGTGGTGGCGACGATCTACACCGCGAGGCATCTTCCGTACCTACTGGGCCTTCTCGTTCTCGATCGTCTTCGGATCGGACAGGGTGATCGATATGCCATCGTTCAGATCCTCCGTTGGGCGATCGGCTTCGGGGGTTTTGCGGCGGCCGTGTCGAGTCTGGGGGTGACCTGGGACAGCGTCCAATGGCTCGCCGCAGGCTTCACCGTCGGCCTTGGATTCGGGTTGCAGGAGATTTTCGCGAACTTCATCTCGGGGATCATCATCCTCTTCGAGCAGCCGGTCCGGGTTGGTGACGTGGTCACGGTGGGAAACACCACCGGACGCATTTCCAAGGTGAGGATGCGTTCGACGGTCATCACCGACTGGGACAACAAGGAGCTGCTGGTTCCTAACAAGTTTCTGATCACTTCAGAGGTCGTGAACTGGTCGCAGGGCGAGGCCAGCATCCGGCTGCTCCTGCCGGTGAGTGTCTCGTACGACGACGACCCGGCGGAGGTGGCCGAACTGCTCCTCTCGGCGGGAACGAATGCGGCCAACGTGCTTGATGATCCACCGCCGACCGTTGATTTCGTGGGATTCGGAGAGAGTTCGATGAACTTCGAGCTCAGAGTGTTCATTCCGTCGGTCGACGTCTGGATCGATACCAGAAGAAACATCAATATCGCGGTGAAGAGACTCTTCGATGAAGCCGGGATCAAGATTCCGTTCCCGCAGCGGGACATCCGGGTGGAGATGCTGCGGCCGGAACAGTTCGCGGACGGATCGATCTCTGATGCCGCGAAAAAGACACCTCGGACGGAGGAGTGATGACAGAACGCGGGCTCTGCAGACGTCTTCAGCCGTACGGAAGTTCGATCTTCTCCGAAATCTCCGCGCTCTCGGCGCGGCACAATGCGGTCAATCTCGGGCAGGGTTTTCCCGACTTCGACGGTCCGGAAGAAGTGAGAAATGCGGCGGCGGCGGCGGTTATCGACGGGCCAAATCAGTACGCACCGCTTGCGGGCCTTCCTTCGCTTCGCCATGCGATCACGGCGTGGTACCAGCGATGGTACGGCGTCGCGATTGATCCCGATCATGAAGTGACCGTGACCTCCGGATGTACCGGGGCCATCGGCGATGCCATGCTCGGGGTTCTTGAACCGGGTGACGAAGTATTGTTGATCGAACCGTGGTACGACAGTTACCCGGCGTCGGTAGTGATGGCGGGTGGGGTGTGTCGCTATGCGAAACCAGCATCGCCGGGATATGTGATCGATCGCGATGTTCTCGAAGCCGGCGTCACGTCGAAGACGCGAATGCTGGTGGTCAATTCGCCGCACAACCCGACCGGTCGCGTCTATCGCGAGTCGGAATGGGATGTGATCGAGGCATTCTGCGTCGAACACGATCTCGTTCTCTTCAGCGACGAGGTGTACGAGACCCTCGTCTTCGATGGGGTTCATCGATCGGCATTGGCCCGACCCGAACTTCGGTCACGAAGCATCGTCGCGTCGAGCGTCGGGAAGACATTCTCGTTGACTGGTTGGAAGATCGGATGGACGGTGGCCGCTCCGCCGCTAACGGAAGCAATCCGAGGGGCTCATCAATTCACAAGTTTCTGTGTCTCGACGCCGTTGCAGGTCGGGGCCGTCGTCGCTCTGGAATTACCAGACTCGTACTTCGAGGAGTTCCTTCGCGGATACCGGTCCAGGCGTGATCAACTCGTGAGTGGATTGCGATCGATCGGGTTGGATCCGATCGTGCCGCAAGGCACCTACTTCACCCTTGTCGATCTGGCGCCGCTCGGGGTCGACGACGATCGCGCCTTTTGCGAGCGGCTCATCCGTGACCTCGGAGTCGCGGCGATCCCGACATCCGCCTTTCATGAGGACCGACGGAGCGGGCCCATTCGTTTCGCATTCTGCAAGCAACCGGAAGTCCTCGATCAGGCGATCGAGCGACTCTCGCGAATCGGTGAACTTCTGCCATGACAGGTTCGGTGCTCACCACGCTCGACTGGGTGGTGATCGTCGGCTATCTGGTGCTCGTGCTGGGAATTGGAATCTACTTTGCTCGTCGTGGTTCCCGGAGCACTGAGGGTTACTTTTTGGCTGGTCGGTCGCTTCCCTGGTGGGTGGCCGGTACCTCCATCGTCGCGACGACCTTTTCCAGCGACACGCCGCTCCAGGTCGTGACGCTCGTTCGACAGGGGGGCATCGGCGAGAACTGGTGGTGGTGGTCGATGGCGGCGGGTCATGTGGCCGGGGTGTTTCTGTTTGCACCACTCTGGCGGCGGAGTTCGCTCGTCACGGATGTGGAATTCATCACGGCTCGATACGAGGGGATTTCGGCTCGATTCCTCCGGATCTTCGAAGGGCTCTGGCAGGGGCTTCTGGTGAACGGCGTCGTGCTCGCGTCGGTCACGGTGGGTATGGCGACGATCGCTAGGATCATGCTGGGCATCCCGGAAGATGCGGTTGTGAGCATCGGAGGTCTCGAAATCGACTCCGCGACAGCGCTGGTCGCAGTGCTTGCGATCGGCACCCTCGGATACTCGATGCTCTCGGGTCTGTACGGCGTGGCCTGGTCGGACGTGCCTCAGTTCGCGTTGGCGATGATCGGTTCGGTGATCCTCGCGGTGGTGGTCTTGATCGATATCGGTGGTCCTTCGGCGATGCTCGCGAAGGTCGAGGCGGCGGCTTGGGCTCCCGCGAATGCGGCGAGCCTTGCACCGAGCACCGGCGACGCCGCTGCCATGGCGACGGCGCTCGCGTTCTTCACACTGAACTGGTGGGCGAAGGTTCCAGGACATGGAGCCCTGGCACAACGACTTCTCGCCACGAGGTCGCCGCGTGACGGCGCCCTCGCGCTCGCTTGGTTCACGGTGGCCCATTACGTGCTTCGGCCGTGGCCCTGGATCATCGTGGCCCTCGCGTCACTCGCAGTGATCCCGGAATCTTTCGATGCCGAGCTCGGGAGATGGATTCCGGCGGTGGCGGACAAAGACGCATTCCCCTGGATGATTCGATCTCATCTCGGGGCGGGGGCTCGGGGCCTTCTGGTGGTGGCGATGCTGGGTGCCTTTATGAGCACCGTCGACACGCACGTGAACCTCTCGTCCGCATACCTCCTGAACGACGTCCTGCGTCCTGCGGGGCGTCTGCTGCAACGACGCCCCGAGCCCGCGGCCGGTGCGGAGGCTGGCGGTGGGACGGCCGAGGTCTGGAAGGCGAGACTGCTGGCCCTTCCGGTACTCGGTCTGGTTCTTCTGATCGCGAGCGGGTTCGATGACATCGTGGCGCTCTACAAATACCTCGGGGTCATCGCGGCCGGGACGGCACCGGTGCTCATTCTTCGTTGGTATTGGTGGCGAACCACCGCGTGGACCGAGATCGCCGCGATGTCGACCTCCCTGATCGCCGGGAATCTGCTGGTCCGCTTCGGCCCACTGGCAGCGCCGGAGGTCGGACTCGACTCGCGGTTCGGACCCCGCCTGATCGCGGTCATTCTGATTTCCGGGTTGATCTGGATTCCTGCCACCTGGCTGAGCCGGCCTGCGAGCCGGGAGCGATTACAGGCGTTTCGTCGGGCGATCCGACCGGCGGGGCCTGGTTGGAGACGGGTCGCTCTAGAAGCGGGGGAATCGCCGCCGGCGCCCATCTCTCCATTGATCGGATGGGCGATCATGGGGACTTTCGGCATCTGGTCTGCGATTCTCGGAACGGGCTGGATGGTGCTCGGTAGGCCGTGGCAGGGGGGGATGCTGCTGGCGGTGGCGGTCGTTCTGGGGGTCCCGACCATCCGGGCCGCAAGCCGGGCGGCGGAAGACCCCACTTGATCCATTCTCGATCCCTGATATCCTTCCCGATTCTGAGGGCGGCGGGTCAATGGATCCGAACCGACCTCTTCATTGGATCATCGCCTCGAGTTCTTATCGAGGCCAGCGGAGCAGCAACGTGTACGCAATCATCGAAGACAGCGGAACTCAAATCATTGTGCGTCCAGGCGACGTCTTTGAGATCGATCCCCGCACCGATGGCAGCGAGCCGAGCGGCAACATCGTCTTCGATCGCGTTCTCACGGTGAGTGATGAAAGCGGATCGGGCGGGACCGTGGGCACGCCGTACATCAAGGGTGCTTCGGTCACGGCCGAAATCATCGCCGAGACCAAAGGCAAGAAAGTCATCTCCGTCAAGTACAAGCGACGCAAGGGCATGCGACGAAAAATGGGTCATCGCCAGCAGTACCTCACGGTTCGCATCGGCGACATCACCCCCGGCTGAGTCATCCGCTGATTCGGACGACTGATCGAACTTTGGACCACCCGCGAACTTTCGCGGGTGGTCTTTTTATGTCTTTTCATGATCTGCATCCGACCACGAGTGCGTCACACTCGGCCGATCATTCGGCGGACGGCGTCCACTGATTCCGGCTCGCCAGTTCTCGAACTTAGGAGCACTGCCTCGCAGGTCGCCAGCAGATCCACGATCAACTCGGGAGATCGAGTTCGCTCGCCGCTTTTATTCATTCGAACATGGCTTCGGATCGACTCCGCCAGCTCCCGATGAAAATCATCTGCGCCGGGGGTGGTGGTTGCTTCGTGTTCGACGACCTCGCCGTCGGGTCCGGTCCAATCGAGCCTGCCGTCGAGACTTTGCATCCGCCCACCGGGGCCGAAGAGCGTCGTGATTCTGGCATGTCGCCCACCGTCCACGCCGGCCGAGATCGAAGCGGCCCGGCCATCCGGGAATCTCGCCAGTGCGAAGAGCCTTCGAGGGACGGCATGTCCGGGCCCGCCAATCGGTCGGACGGCGGTGGCATCCACGAAAGAAGGCAATCCGAACCACACGGAGAGAAGGTCGAATGCGTCGAAGAGTCGGCCGGCCAGGGAAGTTTCCGCCTCCGGTCCCGAGATCTCGACGGAGGCTGCGTTGGGTGGCTCGAAGGAGTCGGCCGCGGCGATGAATCGCTGTCCTTGCGGGAGATCCCGGAAGCACGGGACCGGTGAAGGCAGCACGGTCGAGGCGATCAATTCGGCGGACTCCTCGATCGAGCCGGGGCGTGGTGCCATCGAAAGAAGCGGCCGATTAGAGCGGCTCGTCTCGGCGATCATGGCGGAAAGCACCTCGGTCGACATGATTCGCGATGGATCAGCGATCAGGGTCGCATCAGCCTCCACACCAGCGAGGACCTTTGGATCCAGCACATGAGCGGCGCCGAGTCGGTCCGCCGTCTCTCGGATCGTCGCCGAATCACCTCCGAGGGCCATGACTTTAAGCCCAGGTGCCCTAGAGAGGCTCTGGATCAGGGGGAGTTGGCGCTCGCCCACCCAGATCGCCACGCGGTCGGTCGCGGGGTTCGTCATCGCAAAAAATACTCGCTGGGGTCTCGTCGGAAGTTTGGATGCCTGACGGGTTTCATGGTTCTTCTTCTCGTCATTCCAGCGCATCGTCGGGGTGAGCGTTGCTTGGAGCGGCCGGTTTCTTCGTGGCCGTGACAAGTTTTCTCAAAAACGGCGTGTGAACAGTGGGGCTTATGTTCCCTCCGCGAAGGAGCAGTCGTTGCGACCTGCCGTGTGATTGGCAGAAGCTCCCTGGAATCGATGAGGTTCATCTTCTCTTCCTGAAGCGTTCCCCGGGCCGTGCGTCTGTGGGTATCACGTGAGTTTTTATGATTTCTGGTTTTTCGTGTGGTTTTATCTGTTGGCAAGACAGGCTCCAAGGTTGTCCGACAACAGGTGCATCCAGCCGGTCTGGGAGATTGTTGTATGACTTGGCTTGCGAAACCGAAATCGACACGATTCTCGAGTATGACCGACCGGTCGGTGGGGATGTTGGGGCTGTTGGGGATGAAGTCGATGTCGCGAATGTCTTGATTGGCGTTCCGAGTTTCTGCGAGCATCGATGCGGACATGTCAACGGCCACCGCAGAAGTCCATCGTGGATCCGACTCTGATTCCTAGGCATCTTCAGGCATCTCCAGGCATCTCCAG
>CALFOM010000057.1 GCA_937919685.1 uncultured Phycisphaera sp. | reverse complement strand
CCAGCCAGCGTGCATCCAGCGCTCAGACAACTGAGCATGAAGGCGCCGATCATGGTGCCGAGTATGCCGCCCTCGCCACCGGAGAGGCTCGCTCCGCCAATCACCACCGCGGCGATGATCTGGAGTTCGAGGCCGACCGCGGTCGTCGGATCGCCGACTCCGAGACGCCCAAGTGTGACAGCGCCAGCAACCCCGGCGCTGAGTCCACACAGAACGTAGACGAGAATCTTGGTCCTCGCGACCGGCACCCCACACAACCTTGCTGTCGGTTCACTCGAACCGATGGCGACGACCTGAACTCCGAACGCGGTTCGACGAAGGACAAAGCCCGCCAGAATCGCGATGGCAAGCAGGCACCATGCCGCCGGCGCCACCAGTAGCCAGGCGATTTCAGGCGTCTTGTCGACGAAGCCCTCTAACCATCCGAGCGATTCCGGAGGAGGGGCAATCCGCTGGTTGCCGGCGAGAAGCTTTGCAAGCCCGCGGGCGATTCCGAGCATTCCGAGTGTCACGATGAACGGAGGAATGCGCAGTGCCGTGACCAATCCGCCATTGATCAGACCGCAGACGGCCCCCGTACCTCCCGCCATCGCCATTGCCGCGGTCGGCCCATATCCGGCATCCAGAGTCATCGCGCCCGCAACGCTCGCCAGAGCGATCACCGAGCCGATGGAAAGGTCGATTCCGCCGCAGACGATGACGAAGCACATGCCGAGAGCACCGATCCCGACCACCACGGTCTGCACTGCGATCGTCTGCCCGTTGCGAACGCTCGGAAATGAGCCTGGCTCGATCACGGTGAAGATGCCCAACACCAGAAAGAGCCCGATGAAAGGTGCTGCAAGCCTGCCCAGTCGTCGCAGCCAATCTCTTGAGACGCTTCGATCGGCCTGTTCCACCGTGGAGTTTGATTCCGTCATCACGCCGCCACCTCCCCGTCCGAGCCGAGGACCGCTTCGGACATCAACGACGCCTCAGTGCATTCCGCGACGTCGCGAGCCGGACCGAGCACGCCCCGATGCATCACCGCAATCCGGTCACAGAGACCGAGGAGTTCGGGAAGGTGACCACTCGACACGATGACCGCCCGACCCGCCCGCGCCAGACCGTCGAGAAGTTCGTAGACCTGAACCTTGCTTCCGATATCAATCCCTCGCGTCGGCTCGTCGAGCAAGAGCACCGTGGAATCCTGATGGAGCAGTCGCGCGATCGCGATCTTCTGCTGATTGCCACCAGAAAGGGTCCCGGCGGCTCTGCCCGGATCGGCGGATCGAATCGCAAGTCGTTCGATCCACTGGTTTGCGGCGGCCTTCATGCGAGCGGCGGAAAGCACTCCTTGTGTCGCCACGGTTTGAAAATTGGACAAGAGGAGGTTCTCCGCGATGGACATTCTCAGTGCGAGGCCTTCGCCCTTGCGGTCCTCGCTCAGGAATCCGAGGCCTCTTCGCAACCTGGCGCGGATCGATGCGTTCGAAGCCAACCGATGCCCATCGATCGTGATTGCACCCGCGGCAATCGGGGCCAGCCCCGCGATACATCGAAGGAACTCGGTACGCCCCGCACCTACCAGCCCGGCCAGGCCCACGATCTCGCCTGACCTGACTTCGAGCGATGCTCGAATCGGCATCGGACGGCCCTTGAGACCGTCGACCCGGAGCGCCACGTCGCCGATCCGACGCTTCCGCTTCGGAAAGACCGCGCCCACCGAGCGGCCGGTCATCAACTCGATCAGGCTTTGATCCGTCGAGCTCGCGATGGCCGCGGTGGCGACGGTTTTTCCGTCTCGAAGCACCGTGAACCGATCGGCGACCCGCCGGATTTCCTCGAGAAAATGGCTGATATAAACGATCGAGAGCCCCTCATCCCGCAGCCGCTTCACGACTTCAAGAAGTCGATCCGCATCGTGTCGGCCGAGTGAACTCGTCGGCTCGTCCATGATCATCACCGTCGCCCGGCTCGCAATTGCGCGTCCGATTTCGACCAGTTGTCTGGTGGCGGCGGGCAGGTCTCCGGTTCGGCGAGTTGGATCCAGACCGCCGTGTCCAAGCCTCGCCAGTACTCGAGAAGCCGTCGAATGCATGAGGCGGCGATCGAGTGGCGCCAGCGGTCCTAGGCCCCGGAACTTCCTCGGTTCGACCCCGAGCGCGATGTTCTCGGCGATCGAAAGATGCGGCGCCAGCGCCAGTTCCTGATGGATCATTGCGACGCCGGCTCGACGCGCCTGAACCGGGCCGGCCGGTTTCCATTCCCGGCCCGCGAATTCCATGGTTCCAGCGTCCGGACGCTCGACGCCTGAGAGGACTTTCATCAGCGTGCTCTTGCCCGCGCCGTTCTCCCCGACCAGTGCGTGGACTTCGCCAGGCGCGATCGAGAGATCAACGTCACGCAACGCTTCAACGCCCCCGTACCGTTTGCAGACCCCCCGCATGGCGAGCAACGAAGCGGGATGCGAAGGGATGGCGTCAGGCAAGTCAGTTCTCATACGGGGACCGCGGTCGGAGACAAGGACCATCCGGTCATTTGAGGTACTGGTCGATCGGCGGATTCAGAACGACCTGCGCTTCGGGCGTCTCCATGTTCTCACGAGTGACGACCACGCAGCCGGTATCGAACCGCTTCGCCACTTCGCGGCCTTCAATCGAATCGACAAGCAGCGAGACTCCTTGCTCACCCATCGCGAAAGGGCTTTGGACGACCAGCGCATCAACCTTGCCGTTCCGAAGTCCATCGACCAACGACTCACTGGCGTCGAAGCCGACAAGCACGGTGCTCGCCTTCCTACCTGCTTGGTCGAGGGTTCTCATGAATGCCACGGTGACTGGTTCACAGGGCGCGAAGACGCCGTCGATCTCGGGAAACCGATCGAGGAGATTCTCTGCGGTCGAAACACATCCCTCGAGGGTCACGCCTCCATAGGAATTGTCGGAGAGCATCACGACATCTGGAAAGTCCGAACGGATCGTGTCGAGGAAGCCCTGTTCTCGCTTGGTGGTGCTGGCGGATCCCTCCGCGTAACGCATCACCACGACTCGCCCCTTCCCGCCGAGTTGCCGGCCCATTTCTCGCGCCGCACGGACGCCGCCTTCAAAGTTGTCGGTGGCCGCGAACGTCACGGAGCCGTCCCACTTCACTCCGGAGTCGATGATCGCCACCGGAATGCCCGCCTCGGATGCTTCTTTCAAGGGACGAATCAACGCCGTGTCATCCAGCGGAGCGATGACGATGCCGTCGACGCCTTTTGTGATGAACTGCTCGACGACCTTGATCTGATCGTCCCGATCATCCTCTCTGGCCGGTCCCTGCCAGATGATCTCGACGCCGAGTTCGTTCCCAGCCTTGACGGCGCCCGCATGAACCGCCTTCCAGAATTCGTGGCTGGTTCCCTTCGGGATGACCGCAAAGGTCCGAGAGTTGGCTGCCGCGGTCTTCGCCTCGATTTTTGCGGCCACCGATCCCGGAGGCTCACAGCCCATCGAAAAAATCGTCATCGTGGCGGCGAGGGTGGCGAGGATCCTGATACCACGGGAGCGATTGAACATGCCGATCTCCAGTTGTTTTCCGTTCAAGGACGTCTCCTTCTTGACGATTCGAACGCATCGAGGGTACACCTCGATGGTCGGTCCGGCAATACAGGCCCGGCTTCAACCTCCCCTCGGCGTACTCCTCCGTTCCTGACCGCTATCCTCCATGCTCACTCCCAATCCTCGCGGAAGGTAGAAGACCCCAATGGCGACAAGACTCGTGACCGGCGCGAACGGCTGTATCGGCGCCTGGGTCGTCCGACGACTCCTTCAAGACGGCGATGACGTGACCGCCCTCGATCACGGCACCGACAGGCATCGCCTGGAAGCTCTGCTCGATCCGGAGTCGCTCGCTCGCATCCGGTTCATCCATGCCGACGTCGCCGACGCGCCGATGGTCCGATCGACGATCGAGTCATACGGCGTTGACGGCGTCATCCACCTCGCCGGGCTGCAGGTTCCCACCTGCCGGACGGACCCGATGCTCGGCGCGACGGTGAACGTGCTGGGCACCCTTTCCGTATTCGAAGCCGCCGTAGCCGTCGGTTGCCGTGTGGTCTACGCATCAAGCGCCGCGGTCTACGGACCGGACGACGAACCACTCCGGCCGCATGGCGAACAGGAAGCGGGTGATGCCCGCACCCACTACGGCATCTTCAAACTCGCCAATGAGGGAAACGCGCGGATCTATTATCAGGATCAAGGCGTGAACAGCGTCGGCCTTCGTCCGCTCACCGTCTACGGCGTGGGTCGCGACTTCGGGATGACCAGCGGCCCAACGACTGCACTGAAGGCGGCGATCCTCGGACGCCCCTACACCATCGGATTCCAAGGGCCGACGGATTTTCAACTCGCTGAGGACATCGCCGAAATCCTCGTCCGGTGCTTCGATGCACCGGAGGGAGCCCACGTCTTCAATCCACATGGCGAGACTTCGACCGTCGCTGCGGTGATCGCCATGATCGATGAGATCGTCCCCAAGGATCGCCGCGGTCTGATCGACTGCGACGGCCCCCACCTCCCGATTCCCGGCGCCCTCGATGACTCCGCGCTGGCGGCCGCGATCGGGCCGCCGCCCCGGACCTCGTTGCGGGACGGCCTGGCATCCACGTACGCGGCATTCGCGGCGCTCCACTCGGACGGCGCGCTCGACCTCCGAGATCTTCCCGAAAAGGTGACTTCATGACGCCCCCTTCGACATCAGATGCCATGCCGCTCGCCAGCGTCGCGATTCAAGTCGATCCGCAGGACAATTGCGCGGTCGTCAAGTTCGGCGTCACTGCGGGCATCACGGTCGATATCGCTGGCGAACTGGTGATCATCACCGAGGACATCGGTCCGGGGCATCGATTCGCGATCACCTCCATCGCCGACGGCGAGTTCGTGCGTCAGTACTCCCAACCCATCGGGACCAGTCGGGGCCTGGCACCGGGTGCCGCCATCACCGAAGCGACGATGAGCAACGATATCCCGGTGGTACGAGACCTTCCCGACGATCTTCATTCACCCGCGCCGACTTACGTACCCGACGAAGAGATTGGCACTTTTCGTGGCTTTCTGAGGCCGGACGGACGAACCGGCACTCGGAACTTCCTGCTGGTTCTGCCGACCTCCATGTGCTCGAGTCACGAGGCCAGTCAGATCTCGATGATCGCCGAATTCCAACACTGGTCAAAGGCGAAGTTCCCCAACGTCGACGGCGTCGTCGCTATTCCTCATTCGAAGGGGTGCGGATGCTCCGACGGATCGAATCTAGACATCACGATGCGCACCCTCGCGCACTATGCCGATCACCCCAACGTCGGCGGGGTCCTCATGCTCGAACTCGGCTGCGAGAAGACCAATCAGTCGGCCGTCGACCGCTGGCTGGGAGACCACGGCGGATTCTCGTGGGACAAACCGATCGAACGCATCGGCGTCCAATCCGAAGGTGGCACGGAAGCAACCGTGCTCAAGGGTCTCTCGCTGATCGAGAAGATGCTTCCAAAAGTGAATCAGGCCGAGCGATCGGACCGTCCGGTCTCCGAGATCGTCCTCGGCCTCAAGTGCGGTGGAAGCGACGGGTTCAGCGGGCTTAGTGCGAATCCCGCACTCGGGGTCGCGACCGATCTCCTGATCGATCGTCGTGGCACCGCGATCATCACCGAAGTTCCGGAATTCTGCGGTGCGGAACATGTGTTCGCTTGGCGGGCGAAGGACGCTGCCACTGGTCGCTCCGTCTATGAACTGGTCGATTGGTACAAGGAACACGCGAGCGTGTTCGGCACCCGACTTGACGACAATCCCAGCCCTGGAAACAAGGCGGGCGGACTACTCAACATCGCAATCAAGAGTCTCGGCGCACTCGCCAAGGCCGGCTCCCGGCGTGTCGAAGGGTGCTGCGACTACGCCGCTGTTCCGACCACAAACGGCCTCTGGTTGATGCAGGGCCCGGGCTATGATCAAGAGGCGACACCGGGAATCGTGGCGTCCGGGTGCAACGTCGTGGTTTTCACCACCGGCCGGGGCACCACGATCGGCAATGCGATCTGCCCGGTCATCAAACTCGCCAGCAACACCGAGACCTTCAATCGAATGAAGCACGACATCGATCTCAATGCCGGCACGGTGATCGACGGTGACGAGTCCATCCCCGAATGCGGTCGACGGGTCTTCGACCACGTGGTTGCCGTCGCGGACGGTACTCCGGCACTGGCCGAGAAGACCAAGCATCGAGAGTTCCAGATCTGGTCGGAATGCTCCGTGTCCCTGTAGATTCGATTCGGCAGACCAGCCTTCGGTGAGACGACTGGATCGGCGTACCCGCCGACCTCGAAAGGACGCGGAATGAAAGCTTCCATGCTGGTCGAATCCAAGCGACTGGAGGTCCGCGAGCTCGCTGATCCCGAGGTGCATGCCCAAGATGTCCTCGTGCGACTCGATGCGGTTGGCATCTGCGGCTCTGATGTTCATGTGTTCGAGGGCCACGCCAACTGGAACGTCGACGCCGGCGGCACCCCGATCCCGTGCGCTACCCAGCCGCAGATTCTGGGCCATGAAATGGCCGGCGAAGTCGTCGAGATCGGGAGCGGCGTCAGGGATCTGCAACTCGGTGATCGAGTGATTCTGGATCAAGGAATCAACTGCGCCTCTCGTGGACGACCACCGGAGGCGTTCTGTGAGTATTGCGCTACAGGATTTTCCCATCACTGCACCGACTACGAAGAACACGGCATCACCGGGCTCCCAGGTGGATTCGCCGACTGCATCGCCATTCCGGCGGTCAATGCGATCCGCATCGACGACGATTTCCCCTTGGACCTCGCGACCATGGCGGAACCGCTTGGCTGCGTTCTTCACAATCTGAGGCTGATGGCGGCTGGAGGGGCACGGTTCTCGATCGCGGCCGACGATCCCCGCGATCGCATCAAGAACATCGTGATCTGCGGTCTGGGGCCCTCGGGACAGATCTTCGGCAAGGCACTTCGGAGCATTCTCGATTTCGAAGGCACGATCATCGTGACCGACCCGCGTTCTTCAAAACTCCGGCTGGCGGCAGAATCCTTTGACGCCACGCCAATCGAAATCAATGATTCCACGGATGTTCCGAGTGCGATCCGAGAGCTCACCGACGGAAACGGTTGTGAACTGCTCATCGACGCGTGCGGATCGCCCCACGCTTGGGCGGACTTCGCGGCGATCATCCGGAAGCAGGCGACCGCAGTGCTCTACGGTTTCGGCCGCGAGCGTGGCGCAGGTGCAAGCCTTGATCGTCTTCAGTGGCGTGGCGCTCACCTGATCACTTCGAGCGGCGCTTCGGGCTCCATCGATCCCGACGGACGATCAAATCTGTATCGAGAATGTCTCAGCCACCTCCAGAGCGGCCGGGTCGACGTACGGGACCTGATTACCCACCGTTACACGGATCTCGAGAATCTCGAGCAAGCGTTGGGGGTTGACCCCACCGAGCCCGACTACCTCAAGGGCGTGCTTGTCCGATCATCAGACTGATCTTTGGGACGTGAACCTCAGGGCTCAATCTCTGTTGCGAGGTGGCATCACTACCGCTGCGGGGAGAGCCTCTTCCGGCTGCTCCTCGATCTCTCGGTAGAGAATCTCCAACGGCGCCTTGTTCGTCCGGTCGATTCGAAGGCCCAAGCGGGAAAATCCGATCGACTCTCGACGCACCGCGTTCGATTCGATGCATAAACAAAGGTCGAAATTCCAGCCTCGTCGGATCGCATGCTCCGACATGGCGGCAGACAACGTCTTCGCGACCGCAGCCTCCGGAACCTCCGGATCGATCAGCACATGTTGCGACCAGGCCACGTTGACGAGATCCCTGCCCAGTTGCTCAGCCAATCGACGCCCATTCAGAAACTCGCCGAGTTCGGCCTGCAGGCGTTCGAGTGGGATCATTCTCGCCGACGCCACGACGTCGCCTGATTCGGAGAACACGAGAACGCACTCCCCATCGATCTTCATGCTTTCATTCTCAACTCGATCAGAGGTGAGAAAGACGTCGAGCGACTCGAGGTCGGCCACGTCGTCCAAAATGCGTCTTCGGAATCGATCGATCGCTCCCTGGTCCGTGGCGATATTCGCCACGCGAGCCTGCCACCCTTTCTCTCCCGGAATCGAAGCAGACCGATTTCGAAAACGAGGAGGAATTCCATCCGCTGGAATCTGGTCGGAATCAGACATCATTCACCGCGCGTCCTTAATTGAAGTTCTGGAAGATGGCGTGTGAATCTTTGCGATCTTTGCCATCTTCGCCATGATTTTGAACTTTGGCCACAAAAAAGACAGCCGTAAAGATCTCGAAGGAGGCTGCCGGGCAAGTGGTACGTACACGAATCGACCTAGGACCACTCTTCTCTCGAAATTCCTTGAGATTGGCCCTGAGGGATCCGGAATCGAGGGAGTATCCTCTCTACCCATGCGGATCGCTCTCTTCGTCACCTGCCTGATCGACCAGTTCCGACCCGAAGCGGCCGAAGCCTCGGTATCGGTCCTCGAACACTGTGGATGCGAGGTCGTCTTCGACCCTCGGCAGACCTGCTGCGGCCAACCGGCATTCAACGCGGGACATCATCAAGACGCGATTCCCGTCTGCAGAGGCGCGGTGCGCGTCCTTCACGACCAGATCACCCGGGGTGGCTGCGATGCAATCGTGACCCCGTCGGGATCCTGCGCGGCGATGTTCCGCCACGCAGTCGAACTTCTGGATGGCGAGGACGCCGCGGCAGCAAAGCTCGTCTCGGACGCCACCCATGAATTGAGCGAGTTCCTCGTACGACGACTGCAGCGTGTGGAACTCGGCGCCTCCTGGCCGGGCCGAGTCGCCTGGCACGATGCCTGCCACGGACTTCGGGAGCTGGGAATCAAAAGCGAGCCCAGACAGTTGCTCGAGGCCGTCGACGGCCTCGAACTCGTGGAATCCGCGACCTGCGATCGCTGCTGCGGCTTCGGCGGCACCTTCAGCGTCAACCTCCCGGGTATATCGACGGGCATGGCTGATGACAAGATCGACGAACTAGAGACATTGGGCATCGATGCCATCGTGTCCGGTGATGCGAGTTGTCTCATGCAGCTGGAAGGACGGCTCGAAGCGCGTGGCTCGCGGATCCGCGGCGTCCATCTGGCGGAGATCCTCGCCGCCCGCGAGCCGCTGACCAAGGTGGTTTCATGACCGCTTCGGGCTCCGAGCCGAGGGAGACCGGCTCGATTCATCATCTTCATGCGCACCAATTCGATGATCTGGTGCCTCGGGCACTGGCAAACGTGGAACTCCGCGGCGCCCTTGCCAAAGCCACGAATACCATCCGAAATCGACGGGCCATCGCCCTCGAAGGCATAGATGATCTTCAGAAACTTCGAGGTCAGGCGAAGGCGATCAAGACCGAAGCGCTGGCTCATCTCGATGAGCACCTTGAGACGTTCGAGCGACATGCCACCGCGAATGGAATCCAGGTCCAGTGGGCAGCCGACGCCGAATCCGCGCGAGCAATGGTGCTGAAAATCGCGATCAAGAATGGAACTCGACTCGCGGTGAAAGCGAAATCGATGGTCTCGGAGGAGATTGGGCTCAATGACGCCTTGATCGACGCTGGAATCGTGCCGGTGGAAACCGACCTCGGCGAGTGGATCGTCCAACTCGCGGAAGAGCCCCCTTCCCACATCCTGGCGCCGGCGATCCACAAGCGAAGACGAGAAATCCGGGATCTGCTGGCCCGGGTGCTCGGCCGCCCCATGCCTGATGATGCCGCAGGGTTAACCGAAGTCGCGAGGAATGAGCTCCGTGGACGTTTTGCTCAGGCCGAGCTGGGAATCAGTGGCGCGAACTTTCTGGTGGCAGAGACCGGCTCGTTCCTGCTCATCGAGAATGAAGGCAACATCCGGCTCACCACTTCGCTTCCGAAGATTCATGTCGCCGTAGTAGGCATCGAGAAAATCGTTCCACGCCTGCAGGATCTTGGTCCGCTGGTTCGGATCATCACCAGAAGCGCCACCGGCCAGCCCATCTCCTGCTACCAGACGCTGGTCACCTCACCCAAGACGAGCCTCGAAGACGACGGCCCGGAAGAGATTCACCTGATACTGCTCGACAACGGAAGGTCGAAACTCCTCGAAGACGACCTCACCGCCGAGACCCTTCGGTGCATCCGTTGCAGTGCATGCCTGAACGTGTGCCCCGTCTATCGACAGATCGGTGGTCACGCCTACGGAAGTGTGTATCCCGGTCCCATCGGAGCGATCTTCACGCCGCTGATCGCGGGGATGCATGCCGCTTCGCAACTCCCCGGCGCTTCCAGCCTCTGTGGTGCGTGCCGTGAGGTCTGCCCGGTCGACATCGACATTCCCGGCGTGCTGTTGCACCTCCGACATCGTGCCGCAGAGGGCGATCGAAGCACCGGCGGTCGTCCTGCTTCCGATCCGCAGACCGCAGAGAAAAACCGAGTCATGCGCCGCGGCTTCCGTCTTTGGCGATGGGCGATGGGTTCATCGCGACGATTCGAGATATTCGGAGCGCTCGGCCGACTGCTCGCGACGGTGGTCGGTCGAGTCCCGTCTCTCGCAAAATATGCGGGCCCGCTCGGCGGCTGGACCAACGGCCGCGCCGTCCCGAGATCCCCAGGTCGGAGTTTTCGATCCAGCGACGTAGCGCGCCGGCTTCGACGCGAAGAAGAAGATCGCAAAAGATGAATGATGACCGATCGAAGATCCTCGCTTCCATCAGGGCCTCGCTCGCCACGGCTGCTGGCGTCCGCGCGGCACGCGGACCCCATGGATCTCCGCCAGCGATCGCCGCCCCACCGCCGACCACCGAATTGACCGTCCCTGCCGTCGGTCCGAAAGGACCGGCGTCGATACGGGCCGTCACCGGGTTTCAGGGCGCCCTGGATCGCGTACAGGGTGTCTGCCATCGAGTCACCAGCGACGCAGGAGCGGCCGATGCGCTGCAGGCGGTGATCGCCGACCTTGGCGTGCGTCGCGTGGTTCGAAGCGACGATCACCTGGTCATCGAGATCCTCGAACGGGTCATCGGCGGATTTGAACTCCTGCCGCCGGACGCCGATCGATCCCTTCTCCTCCAATGCGAACTCGGCGTCTCGCGGGCGACCATCGGCGTCGTCGAATACGGAACGATCGTCCTCTCTTCCGGAGATACGCAAGGAGTCAAAGGCACGCCAACGGAACGGCAACGTTTGGTCGCGCTGTTACCGGCGACTCACGTCGCGATCCTTGCCGCGACAGATCTCGTCGAGACCTGGGATGCGGCATTGACCGCGCTCTGCTCCACTTCGGGAGATCTTCCGCCCACCGCGACGTTCGCCACGGGGCCGAGCCGGACGGCAGACATCGAACTTGAACTGGTGCTCGGCGTGCACGGGCCGAAGAATCAGCATGTGATTCTGCTCGAACATCGCTGACCATCCGAACCCGAACCGCGTCAGTCGCCGACCTGCCGACGCAGCGCATTGAGCATGCTCGTCGCGCCCATCTCGCCTGGAAAATTCTTGAGGAAGCCCTCAAGAATGACGATGGCCGTCTTTGGCTCATCTGTTTTTACATACGTCTCCGCAAGCATGCGGACGATCTTGGAGCGGCGTTCCGGACTCGAGATCATGGGGATAATCCGAGTCAGTGCGTATCTCGCTCGCGGCAGGTCCATTTCCTGGTGGCGCTCGATTGACCTGACCGCGAACACCAAATGCTCCTGATGGTTCGACCACTCACCTTGAATACGCCGCCAGAGCAGTGCCAAAGCTTCGTCGATACGTCCGCTGTTCATCGCGGCCCTTGCCCACAAACCACGCAGATGTGGTTCATGAAACGTCTCGTACGGATTCTGATCCAGAATTTCGATCCGTTCATCTGTGGATTTTTCCGCGATCGGGAGGAGATCAACCAATCGGTTCGGAGTGGAATCGGGATACAACGTCTGGAGCCGCGCGCGAGCCACCAGAAAATCCTCTGAGTTGTTCTGTATCGAGATTGAGGCACAAAGGCGATAGAGGTTGAGGGGTGACTCGTCAATCGCAACGAGATCTCGCGCCAAAGTGACCAGTTCCGCGGTCATGAATGAGGCATAGGATTTTTCCCAGGCCAGTCGTGCCACCTCTTGTGCTAATCTTTGTGTGATCCGACCACCCTCACCTTGCACTGCGGCCGCGACGACGGCAGAGAGATCGGGGGCCCTGTCTTCGCCATCCGGGGGAAGTTCCCAACTGATCTCCCACTCCGGCTGGTCCGTCTCCGAACTGGTCTCGGCCTCCAGAATAGAGCACGACGAGACATCCGCCATCTTCGAGAGTCCGAAGAGATCAAGAACCGTGGAGACCACTGCTCCTGGCTTGACTCCCTTCGATTTCATGCCCAGCTCACGATCCCCGTGGTAGGTGAGCCACTCGACGCCCCGCGCCGAGTAGAGCACCAGCAGATGGTCGAGAGATATCGTCTCCTGGAAGCGAAGAATCGTCGATGAAATCGACTCCAAGATGTCGCCACCTTCATCGCGGTCGCCTTGATCGGCATGCACCGATTGACCGTCCTCTGAGTTGGAAGCCTTCGTCGCCAAGTTCAATGAGAGAAAGTGGAACGTCGCCTGTTCCCAGCGGCTTCGAGCCTCCAGAAGTGCCTCGAACGAGGCTTGCAGTACCGAGACGTTTCGAAGATTCGCCGATTGCTGGAGTACTTGTCGGTCAACCTCATGGACACCCTCGACGCCGGAAGATGCGAATCGCGAACCAACGACCACAGATTCGATCCCCTGCGCTGCGAGTCGGTGCCAAAGGATCGGACGATTGAACTCCGTCGAGCGACGCCACCGAAAGTTCTCCTTGCCAAGACCGGAAGAGGAATCATTGATTGAACCATCTGCTGGAACCAGCCAAGTCTCCACACCGTGCGCTTCAAGCGAGGTTCCAGAAAGCAACGTCGCGACGGTCGAAGCAGGGCCGAGCCAACGACGACGACTAATCTTGAAGAAAATCTCCGGCCGAATCTTCGCCAGAGAATCCCATTTGACATCGTCAAGTTGGATCTGCAGGAGACCGACGCGGACGTCAACAGGTGAAGCACCTGCTTCGTTCATTCCGAATCCGATTCTGGTTTTTGGACACTCTGGCGACGAAGAGACCCATCGACCCCCGCGGCCATGGCATCCGTATCCGAATCGACACCGAGGAAGCTCGATATCCGACTCGCTTCCGCCTTCGGATCCGCCAGTACCGAGGCGTAATCAACAAAGATCGCTTCGATATCCGGTCGGCGAGCAAGCAAACGCTCAATCTGCGCCACCTGAGCGTCGAGCGTAGACATCATTCGTGCGTCGGTGAGGCGACCACCCTGACGACCCATACGATCAAGCATCACCCGCTGGCTTCGAACAGTCTCACGCAGATCACGATCCATAAAAACGACTCGATAGCGTTCACCTCGAGGCAGGTGATTCAGGAGCTGCGCGACGATCTTCACCGCATGGCCTCGGGCCTCGGGAACCCACGAGACGTCTCTGGCGATCTGAATGCTCTTCTCGTGCTCGAAGTAACCGCGCGGATTATCCTCGTCCGCTTCGCGCTGCTGGTCCGCGAATGCGGGGATCCCAGCCTTCTCGAGCATCTGCATCATCATCGACGTCCCCGATCGAGGCAGTCCGCTCACCACGACCACGGGGCTTTGCGTTGCGGCGATCGTTGAATTGCCGGTGAAATCGAGCTGTTCGCGGCGGCTTATTCTGGAATGAAGGATCTCCTCAGCCACCCGATCGACGTCGTCTTTCTCGATCGCGATATCGATCGCTCTCGAATCCTGTATCTCTTCCAGAGCCTCTCGATGCAGTTTCACCTCGGCTTCAAGGCCCAGACGATCAAGTAAGAGGATGAAGCGCTCACGGGCGTCGACCAAACCCGGGGCCAAACGAATCGTGACGCCGTAGGCAATCTTGGCGTGCTCATCATCACCCATTCCTTCCAAGGACTGGGCGAGAAGAAAATGCGCTAATGGAGTCGCGAAAATCAGTTCCGTGGTCGCGAGGGCACGTTCGATTCCCTGTTCCCAGTCTTCCTTGGCGACTGCGACCCGAGCAAGACCCAAGTTGGCGCTACTACTCTCGTCGTCGAGCGTGAGGGCCCGGAGATAGAGATCGTGGGCGGCATCGAGGTCGCCGATGGTGAACCACGAATCCGCCATCATCACCAGGAGATCCGGCCGATCGACGTTCTTATCCGCGCTCGCAATGCTTTCGAGCACCTTTCGAGCACTTTCATGGTCACCGGTGGCCAGCGACTGCTGCATCGAGAGCCACTGAAGCGTTCCACCCATCGGATGGAGATGGCTGAGGATCTTTCGAATTTGGAACGTCAGCTTCTTGGGCGCTTCCTTCTTCTTGGACTCGCCCTCCGTGGATTCGTCCGGTGCCGCCATTTCGACATCACCGTCGTTCAATTCGGACTCGTCCGGCGATTCCGGGCTGGGCTTGGGCTTGGGCTTGGGCAGTGAGATGCCGTATTCCGTGGCTTCTGGTCGGATTCGCTCCAACTCTTCGAGCGCCCATTCGACGCCGTTGCGAATGTTGTTCGCAAGTGTCGCAATGGCCATCCCACGTTCTTCCACTTTTCCAAGGGCGCCAAGACATGCAATCAGATTGAGACCGAATCGGTTCTCCCTCGGCCAGTCGCTCCAGATTTCCTCCAGGATCACGGCCCCCTCCTGGACCCGACCTCCGTCCATATATGCCTGAGCAAGGTTGTAACTGAGTTCTCGAGTGGTCTCTCGCACCGCCTCGTCCGTATCCTCGTTCGGCTCCTCGATGTATCCGAGTTCGACGAGTTGTTTCATCGCCTCGGCGCTCTGCACACTGTCGATGTGCATCCCGTCTGGATGCCTGCCGTCGGGGTGTGGACCGTCGACATCGTCCCACGATGGCACCGTTGCAATCTCTGGCGTCTCTTCGAAGATCGTGGAGAGTGGTTTTCCATCCATGTCCTCGCCGACCGGCAGGCCGAAGATGGAGAGTACGGTCGGGGCCAGGTCAAGGACACTCGCGGCCGAGATGGTTTCGTTCTTCTTGATGCCCGGTCCCTTGGCGACGAAAATGCCGTACGGCCGATGCTCAATCGCAGGGCCCGCGGGCTCGACTGGAATGTGCTCGGGTCGTAAGTGGTCCGGATGAAAACCGTGATCCGACACGAGAATAACCGTGGTTTCTTCGCCAGCCAGATGGAGCAACGCGCCGAGCATCATGTCGTGGAAGCGGTAGCCACCTTCGACCACGCCGCTGTAGATTTCAAAGTCCTCTTCCTTGATCCAAGACTGCCGCGGCGGGTGGTACTTCATGAAACCATGGCCAAAGTGGTCGATCCCGTCGTAGTAGACCGCCATGAAGTCCCAAGGCTCGAGTTGCATCAACGCCGTGGCAGCTCCATGGATGCTCACGGTGTCCGAAAGGGTCTTGGCAAAACCGACGAGACGTTCATCTTTTTCTTGGTCGATTTCCGAAAATTTCGGAATGAACGGACCGACATGTTCCGCATCGAGTTCTAGAGGGTGGAAACGAAATTCCTGGAGGCTCTTCGCAAGACGGGACGGGTGCACCGTTCCGGCGGGCATCTCCCATTGGTCGGCTTTCCAGCCCACCGTGTCGGGGCGTGGCTTTCCGATTTCGGGATCGATGTCCGCATTCTTGATGTTTCGCGCCGTCTGGTAGAAGTTGCTGACCATCACTCCGTCGATCGGTTCGGCCGGATGCGACGGCCACCAACCCACGACGTTGCACTTCTTGCCAACCTGGTTCAGCATGTTCCAGATCGCCTTCGACTTGCGATTGACGTTGGAGATCGGACGAATGCTCTTTCCGTCGGGAGTCGGCTCGCTGAATCCATGGATACCGTGCTTGTAAGGTCGTTTCCCCGTGCTCATTGACGTCCAAAGCATCGGGCTCAGGACCGGATTGAGCGTCGAGTTATTGCCATGAACGCCTTCTTCCATCATCTTCTGCAGGTTCGGCATTTTGCCTTCGGCGATCATGGGGCGAATCACCCGCCAGTCGGCGGCATCCCAGCCGATGACTAAGACTTTTTGATCATTCGCGATGAGTTTTTCTGGTGCAGTCATGGGGCGACCAAGCGTGGAGTACATGAGTAGATTTGAATCGAATACTTGAAGAGTACCGGGCCATATGATCGTGGGAAAACAAGAATGAGAATTCGTAGCTGGATCGTCGCAAGCGAGGGTCCGATACCGACGAAACGACACTCCGTGATAGGCTTCCAGACATGAAGATCGTCCACTTTCGTATCAACGGTGAATCAGGAGTTCGATTCGGCGCAATCACACCCGACGGCGCTGTGATCGACGGAACGGATCTGCTGGAGATGCCCGATCACGATCGTTTCGATCTCGGCGTTCGAGATCGATTCGATGTATCGCGTCCCGTCTTGGCCAAACTGCGCGAGCGGGTACACACCTCGAACATCGACCGCACTCCAATCACTGATTGCGAACTGATGTCACCGGTGCCAGTTCCCGGCAAGGTGATCTGCATCGGTCTCAATTACGCCGATCATGCCGCGGAGAGCGGAATGGAACCACCGGCATCGCCACTGGCCTTCTCGAAATTCAGTTGCAACGTCATCGGTCCGGGAGGCGTCGTCCCGATGCCCCTAGGAACCTCAGAGACCGACTACGAAGCCGAACTCGCGGTGGTGATTGGGCGCCGGGCCTGGCGAGTCGCGGAGTGCGACGCGATGGAACACGTCCTTGGATACGCCTGCGCGAACGATCTCAGCGCCCGGGCATTCCAATTCGCCGACGGTCAGTGGCAGCGCGGAAAGAGCTGCGAAGGATTCTGCCCCCTCGGTCCGTACATCGCGACAAAAGATGAGATTCCGGATCCGCATCAACTCCGAATCAGACTCCGGCTGAACGGAGAACTGGTCCAGGATTCATCCACCAATCAATTGATCTTTCGCATCCCCGCCCTGATCGCACACCTCTCATCTTTCGTCGCGCTCGATCCCGGTGACATCATCTTGACCGGGACTCCGCCGGGCGTGGGATTCGCGAGGACGCCACCGATCCACCTCAAGGCCGGCGACCGGATGGAAGTCGAGATCGATGGGCTTGGGATACTAGAGAACACGATGAACTGAGTCGGCGCATGGGTGGACGCGATCAGTTCTCAATGACCTTCTCGCTCGCTTTCATGGTGACTGGAATGGTCATCTCTTCACCGTCGCGAATGATCACCATTTCGACCACCTCGCCCGGCTGATGCCCTCGCAGTCGAGTGACCATGTCCATGACGTCAACCAGATCCTCGCCGCCCCACGCGATAATCACGTCACCTTTGCGGAGACCCGCATCGCTCGCGCTGGTGTTTTCGCTCACGCCTTCGATCCGCACCCCCGGCTCATCACCCGCACCCATGCCGGGCCGGACCCCGAGTCGAACCGGGGCATATCCCCGGTCGTTCGCGTCGGGCTTCCCGGTATCGCCATTCTCTGGCTTCGAGACGACTCGAGTCGGGCGTCCACCGCCGAAGACCAGCCGCTCGGGGTCGGTGACAAAATGCCCCGCAACATCCACCACGAGGTCGATGACCTTGGCGGCGCCGGCAGGATTCACCGTCCATCCATAGTCACCGGGCTGGTGATAGACATCGTGCGTTCCTGTAAAGAAGAACAGCACCGGAATGCCGGCGCCGTAGAAACTTGCATGGTCGCTCGGACCGCGGCCATTCGGATCGGCGTACACGGTGAGGCCGCTCTTTTCAAGCATCGGCCGAAGCTCTTCGAGCATGCCATCCGCACTGCTGGTTCCGCCGATCGCCAGCGTGTCGCTTCGCATTCGCCCGATCATGTCCATGTTTAGCATCGCATTGATCGAGCCCGCTGGAAGTGTCGGATGCTCGACGTAGTAGCGGGAACCATTGAGACCCGTTTCCTCGCCAGTGAACGCGATAAAAAGGATCGAACGAAGATCGGCGTCCGCGTCCGCATTCGCATAACGCTCCGCGAGAAGCTGGGTGGTGACAAGGACGCCGCTGGTTCCGCTCGCATTGTCGTCGGCACCAGGGTGGAGACGGCCACGATTGTTGGGCATGGCGCCGAAAGTGCCGAGGCCCACGTGATCGTAGTGACCGCCGATGATCACCCATTCGTCCGCAAGGTCACCTTGCCCGCGAAGCACACCACCGATGTTGGCGGTGCGGTTCATTCCGCCGTCGATCGCCGTCGCCAGTCGAACTTCGTCCTCTCCGCCAAAGATAATGCTGCCATGTCCGCCCTCGTCGGCGATGCGTCGCAGCGCCGCAAGGTCCCGCCCATCGGAATCCGCAGCGGCGATGAGTCGATTCGCGATCTCCGGTGTCACCTGAACCACTGGGATGTCGAGTTCGTCTCCTGCCCGGCTGGCCGCCACATCCTGAAGCCCGTCCTTCGCAAAGACGGCCCCCGGAGGATTGACCAGGATGATTCCTGCGGCTCCGCGGTCCACTGCCGCCTTCATCTTCGGTGGAATCGCCGCGTGCCGACTGAAGCGGCGGCTCGTGAAACGACTTCGGCCTTCGTCATCGAGCGGCTCGTAGCGAAGAATAATCACGATCCGACCATCGAGATCCTTGAGGCCTTCGTCCGCCGCCGGAAAACTCGAGTAGCCGTCCGGACCGTCTTCGATCGCATAACCGAGGAACGCGAGCGGCGCGGAGACGTCTGCCGTGCCCGAATTGCCGAGGACCGTGAAGTCTTTTCCGACTTCGGCAGTCTGCTCGCCGTGCTCCGCTCTTCGGTACTGCATCAGTGCCCGCTCGATGGTCGGTGTTCCGCCTGGCAGTTCAAGAAACTGGCGATAGCTCGTCCAGGTCCCGGATGCATCGTCACCTTCGGCGAACGCTGGTTCCAAGCCAAGTCGTTCAAACCAGAACTGGACGTAGTCCGCCGCTCGTTCGATTCCCGCACTTCCCGGCGCCCGCCCTTCGAAGTACGGCCCGGAGAGCGTCATGACGTGCTGATACCACTCCCGCGCCTCGGGACCGAGGTCTTCGAACAACCGACCGAGATCCGCGGTCTCTGCGTCGACCACGACGAAGTCGTTCTCCGGCTGAAAACCGTAGGGGTTCACGGCGCCCTCGATGATTTGTCCCGGAGCGGCGTCCTGCGCCACGACCTCAGGACTGAATCCCAAGGCGATCATCAGGACAGTTGAAACGACGATGAGCGAAAAGGCGTGGCGAATGGACATGGACAAGACCTCTTAGAGAAAACCGTGTTGACGTCGGCTGGAGGACGCGGTGAACCGAAAGCGAAATCGATGCAATCATAGGTTCCGCGACGACGGGGAACTGTTCGCCAGCGTACCGGCAGAGAAGATCATGGCTGCAAGGGCAGGAGAACCCCCCCGAAGGCCGCGAAGGTGATTCGGCGCCCGGAATCGGATTCGATCAGATCGAATAGACCTCCCGGGCGAGGGCGATACCGAGGCGTCGGTACACCACCAGTGCCGCCCGACTGGAGGATCTCCGCGGCTTCGATCCCATTCGGCAATCGACCGCTCTGCGCACTGGCGTACGCGGTGATCTTTCGAGCATGCGGAACAAGGCGGGCGATGAGCGCCACGTCGTCGTCATCAAGCCCCACCCCATGGGGATTCGGAACGAGCGCCCCGTCGAGTCCGACGAGCATTCGCCCGTCTGCGGCATACAGATAGATACCCCCACGCTTCGGATCGACCGGGGTGATCGCGGACCCCATCGCAGGATCGAGCGGTGGCCCAATTCGCCATCGAAGCAGGCAGCCTGGGGGCCGAGGCAGGGTCTCGATGGCCAATTCACCGGGTGGGTTACCGCCATGCCGCCGCAAGGAAGTTGGCATGCTCTCGAGAATCTCCGCGATGGCCGAATCCGGCGGCGTTCGAGGATCGGCCGGATCGACACCGCGGGCGATCCGCGCCGCCACCGCAGTGCCGAGTCTTCCACCCGCGTGAATGATCCCCGGAGGGGGCCGATCGGCCGACATGGCGTTCAGGAAGCCCGCCAGGCCTCCGATCCAAGCGGCAACAACGAGCAACGAGAGCACCGTGCCCGCGATCGACCAGGCCGGCCTCGGGGATCGAACTCCCGCCAGACCCAGCCCGATACCGGCGATCGCCGCGAGGCCGACGGTCGGAATGCCCAGGATTCCCATCACCACCGCCGCCCGCCCCCGTCGGACTTCGAGCGGTTCCGGAATCGTGCTTCCGAGAGTGTTCCCGGAACCGGATTCAGACGCCCGGCGCGGGTCTTCCCGAGACTCTGAGGCAGACAGCTTGTCGAGACGCGATTTCGCCATGCGGACCATCTATACTCGACGAATTCGATCAGTGTCGACCATACCTCGATTCCCGACCCGGACTGAAGCTGCTGCCATGGACAATTCCACGCGAATGTCAAACTCCCCCACTTCGACCCATCCGCTCACCCCGACCGATGATTTTCCACGTCGTCACCTCGGACCAGACGCCGAAGAGGTGGCCGGGATGCTGGCGGAACTCGGACTCGATTCCCTCAACTCGCTGATCGAAGAGGCGATTCCCGCCGCGATTCGCGATGGCCGACCGCTCGCGCTTCGTGATGATGTCCTCTTCACCACCAGCAGTAGTCGTGTCCCCGGCGAGCAAGAGGCGTTGTCATGCATCCGCGAGCTCGCGGATCGAAATGAAATCTGGCGCAGTTTCATCGGAATGGGCTACCACGGCACGATCACGCCTTCGGTGATCCTGCGGACCGTGCTGGAGAATCCCTGCTGGTACACGCAGTACACGCCCTACCAGGCGGAGATCGCCCAGGGCCGGCTGCAAGCGCTCCTGAACTTCCAGACCATGATCGCGGATCTCACCGCAATGCCGCTCGCGAACGCCTCGTTGCTCGACGAAGCGACGGCCGCCGCGGAAGCGATGTCAATGTGTGCCACGCAGACCAACCGTCGCGCGTTCTTCGTCGCCGACGACTGCCACCCGCAGACCATCGGAGTCATCGAGACTCGAGCAAAGGGACTGGGCATCGAGGTCCTCGTCGGCAATCTCGCGGGCATCGACTTCAAGAGCCGGGAGTTCGCCGGGGTCCTCGTGCAGTATCCCGCCACCGATGGCCGCGTCGGCGACCACGGTGCGCTCGCCGAGCAGGCGCACGCCGCTGGCGCCATGCTCGTCGTGGCAGCCGATCCGCTCTCCCTCACGCTGCTCAAGCCACCCGGAGAATGGGGCGCCGACATCGTCATCGGATCCACCCAGCGATTCGGCGTGCCGATGGGGCTCGGCGGTCCTCATGCCGCCTACATGGCGGTGCAGGAAAAACTGGTGCGCCGCATGCCAGGCCGTCTCATCGGCGTCAGCCGCGACGTTCATGGTGAACCCGCGCTCCGCATGGCGATCCAGACCCGCGAGCAGCATATTCGGCGGGATCGGGCCACCAGCAACATCTGCACCGCCCAGGTTCTGCTCGCGATCATCGCGGGCTTCTACGGGGTCTACCACGGACCCGAAGGACTTCGGAACATCGCCACCCGCATCCGCGGACTCTCCTGCACACTCGCAGAAGGCCTCCGCCGCCTTGGGCACGTGATTCATGAAGGGCCATTCTTCGACACCATCCGCGTCCGGCCCAAGGGTGGGGTAGAGACCGTTTTGGAGAAACTCGGAAAGGCCAAGATCAACGTGCGAAACTTCGGCGATGGATCCCTCGGGATCAGCCTCGACCAGACCGTATTGGCCGAGGACATCCGAGACATCTGGTCGTGCTTCGGTTCCGAGGAATTCGAGTTCGACGCGGTGTTCTCCGAAGTGGATCCCGAATATCCGCCGTCGGTCGCCCGTGAATCAAAGTTCATGACGCATCCGGTCTTCCACGATCATCGCACCGAGACCACGTTGCTGCGATACATCACGGAACTCCAGTCGCGGGACCTGTCACTCGCCCATTCGATGATCCCGCTGGGCTCGTGCACGATGAAACTCAACGCGGCGAGCGAGATGCTCCCCGTAACCTGGCCGGAATTCGGCGCGATCCACCCGTTCGCACCCGAAACCCAATGGACCGGATACACCGCCCTCTTCAAGTCGCTCGAATCCTGGCTGGCGGAGATCACCGGCTTCGACGGCGTGAGCCTCCAGCCGAATGCCGGAAGCCAAGGCGAATATGCGGGACTGATGTCCATCAAGGCCTATCACGAACATCGCGGCGAGCGAAACCGGGACGTCTGCATCATCCCGCTCTCGGCGCACGGGACGAATCCGGCCAGTGCCGTGATCGCGGGCATGACGGTGGTTCCGGTAAAATGCACCGATTCCGGCGACATCGATCTCGATGATCTTCGCGCACGGATCGAAGCGAATCGAGACCGCCTCGCGGCGATCATGATCACCTACCCCTCGACCCACGGCGTGTTTGAGACCGAGGTCCGAACGATGTGCGATCTCGTGCACGAAGCGGGCGGAATGGTCTACATGGATGGCGCCAACATGAATGCGATGGTCGGCCTCGTCCGTCCCGCGGATCTTGGTGCCGACGTCTGCCACCTCAACCTGCACAAGACCTTCTGCATCCCGCACGGCGGCGGTGGCCCGGGCATGGGCCCAATCGGTGTGACCAAGGTCCTGCAGCCCTTCCTTCCGAGCCATCCCGTCATCAGGCCCATCGACGCCGGCGAACATGCGATGGGACCAGTTTCCGCGGCACCGTACGGCTCTCCGAGCATTCTCCCGATCTCCTGGATGTACATCGCGATGATGGGTGGGGAGGGTTTGACCCGTGCGACCGAGATCGCGATCCTCAACGCCAACTACATGGCGACCCGGCTCGCCGGCCACTACGAGATCCTCTACACCAACGAAAAAGGCCGCTGCGCCCACGAGTTCATCATCGACTGCCGCGCCTTCGACAAGGCCGCTGACATCAAGATCGATGACGTCGCCAAGCGGCTCATGGACTACGGCTTCCACGGACCGACCATGAGCTGGCCCGTCCCCGGAACACTTATGGTGGAACCCACCGAAAGCGAGACCCGTGCCGAACTCGATCGATTCTGCGACGCGATGATCTCGATTCGGGCCGAGATCCAAGCGGTCGAGGATGGTTCCGCCGACCGCGAGAACAACGTGCTTCGAAACTCACCACACTGCCTACACGCGGTCACCGGTGATTCTTGGGATCACCCGTACACCCGAGAACAGGCGGCCTATCCCGCGGCGTGGCTCAAGCAACAGAAGTTCTGGCCCTCGGTCGGCCGCATCGACAATCCTTATGGCGACCGCAATCTAGTCTGCAGTTGCGAGGGGATGGAGTCGTACGCGGACGGTTGAAGCCGGCGGTTGAATTCAGCCGCGGCGCACTCGGGGCCGGCTCAGGCTAGGCCGAGCCAACCGGAAAGCGATGCCGCCGTGCCAAGGAAGATCAGGAAACTCAGCGAGTCGGTCACCATGGTCAGGAAGATGGTGCTCGCGGTCGCCGGGTCCGCACCGAGCCGCCGCATCAACATTGGCAGTGCCGTTCCGGTGAACGTTCCGATGGTGAGAGAACAGATCATCGAGATCGCGATCACGACCCCAAGTTTCCAGGTACCGCTTCCCGAGATGATCGAGATGCCACCGACCAAAGTGCCCACCAGAAGCCCTGCGATCAGGCCGTTGATCGCACCGACCACCGACTCGCGAAACAAGAGGCGACTGGCGACCTTGTTATTCACCTGATCGAGCACGATGCCTCGAAGCGTGACCGCCAGCGACTGCTGCCCGGCGTTTCCCGACTGGTTGGCGATCACCGGCATGAGTACCGCGAGAATCGCGACCTCCGCGATCAGCCCTTCGAACTGGAAGACGACCATCGCACCGATCGAGCTGGTGACCAGATTGACGATGAGCCACGGAATGCGACTGCGGAGTTTCTCGCCGGTCGACGAGAAGACCATCTCTTCACGGCCCGCACCCACCATCATCTGCGCATCTTCGGTGCCTTCGGCGCGGATCGAATCCAGGACGTCGTCCACGGTGATCGCGCCGAGCAGACGTCCATCCGCATCGACCACGGGGAGCACCAGATAATCGTACTTCTCGAATTCCATCGCGACCATCTCGCGATCGAGATCGGGGGGAATGGCCGAGATCTCTCGATCACAGACATCGCCGATGCGCTCGTTCGGACCGGCAAGCACCAGACGGCGAAACCCGAGCATGCCGGTCAGCCGCTCTTCGGCATCGACGACGAATATGGAGTGCGTCTCTTCTTTCGATTCCGCATCTCGAAGCGCCTGTACCGCCTCGATGACCGTCATCTCCTCATCAATCTTGAAGACATCAGGGGTCATCAGCCCGCCGGCTGATTCTTCGTCGTAGGCCAACAATCGACGCAGCGCCATCTGTCCGGCTGACGACATCCGCCGGAGAATCGCCTCTGCAATCTCATCTGGTGCGAGTTGGAGGAGGTCTGCGGCATCATCGGTCGGCATCGACTCGATCAGCGCCGCTGCGTAGCCAGGGTCCTCTTCCACCAGATCCTCGAGCACACTGAGCGCGAGCGGGCCCACCATGTGCGAAAGTGCATCTGCCGCGTTCGCGACATCCATCTCCTCCAGAACGTCCGCGGCATCGCCTTCGTCGAGTTTCTCTAGCGTGTCCGCCGCATCCGCCGGATCCTGCGCCTCGACCGCTGATGCGAGAATCGGCAGGTCGATGGTGTGCTGAAGAAGCCGGGCGACCCGGTCGTCCTCGGGGCTGGCCTCCGCGGGATTCTCGATGACCGTCGACGAACGCGTCGGCGGCGTCTCAGTCTCGAGCTCTTCCGGCCGGGTTCGATCTTCGGACTCGAATTCGCGTTCGACTGGCATGATTCAAGTGTATCTGCGACCT
The DNA here is from genome assembly GCA_937919685.1 of uncultured Phycisphaera sp. GTDB lineage: Bacteria > Planctomycetota > Phycisphaerae > Phycisphaerales > SM1A02 > UBA12014. The sequence goes on along the minus strand of CALFOM010000057.1, from coordinate 10,417 downwards.
CCGGTCCTTACCTCGACCGATGGGGTTGCGAAACGTGTTCACAACCGCGACCCTCCCCTCATGACCATCGAGTCCGTCCGCCAATCCGACGATCCGAGGCTGGAGGACTTCCGTGACCTTCGGGGCCGAGACCAACGGGGCGTCGATTCCCGACCGGGAATTTTTATCGGCGAACAACCCTTGATCGTGGAGGCAATGCTCGAGTCCCCGAATCAGATTCGGCGGATCTTGGTCTCCGACCGGAAACGGCCGTGGTTGGAGGAGATTCTCGCGAGGCACGGGCACCCCGAGGTCGAGGCGCTGGTCGCGCCCCAGGAAATCCTCGAGTCGATCGTCGGATTTCCAATCCATCGTGGCGTGCTCGCGAGTGGAAATCGGATGGGGGTCGATGATCGCTCGATCGATGATCTCATTCCCGACACCGGACGCCCTGGAACCTTGCTGGTCTGCGAGTCGATTCGGAACATCGACAATATCGGCATGCTCTTTCGAGTCGCCGCCGCCTTCGGTATCGATGGTGTGATTCTGAGCCCGGACTGCCACGACCCCCTCTACCGGAAGTCGTTGCGGGTCTCGATCGGACACGCCCTTCGCATTCCATTCGCCCGAAGTTCGGACTGGGCCGCGGACCTCGCCGGACTTGGAGACGTCCATGGGTTCCATCGGATCGGTGCCAGCATCGAGGGGCGGACCACCGCGGACCTCCTCCCGCCATCCGATCACCACCGCGTCGCCCTTGTGATGGGAAGCGAGTTCGACGGACTCGGCGACGTCGCTTCGAAGAACTGTGACGCGCTGGTCAGGATCGCCATGGCGCCCGGCGTCGACTCCCTCAACGTCGCGGTGGCAGCCGCGATTCTTCTAGATCGGTACTCCACCGCGATTCGGGCGTAGAAATCACTCTTTTCGCACCGTCCGAGTAATTCGCAAATTAGAGAACGAAGTCTGTCGACGCCGAACCCGCCCCCGAGGCGGTGCGTAGACCCTAAGCGTCGACCGGCCCTTGAGGGAAAAGGGGAGACCGGAACGACGCCATTCATCACCGCGAGGTCTTCGGCAGAAGCCGACCACGGCGTGCGCCATCGTGGCGCCCGCACTCGCGAAACCTCAGCCTCCGTTGAAAGGAGTCAAGTGCTATGAGAGATTCCACCCCAACCGGCCAGGCAACCCGCATCCCACGAGGACACCGAATGATGGTCCTCGCGGCCCTCGCGGGACTTGCGGTCGCGCCGACGCTTCTTGCCGCCGATACCGTCACCTTCACCAACGCCGAGACGCGGTCCAACGCCGCCGCCGGCGATGCAATAATGCTCTCGAACGCCTTCCGTTCCGTCGCAGAGATCCTCCGTCCCAGCGTTGTCCAAATCATCTCGATTGATCATCCACCCTTTGCAGGCGGTGAAAATCGTCGAGTACGTCCCGACCGAAATCAGATCCCGGAACAGTTCCGTGACCTCCTTCCGGAAATGCCTCGAACCGCGCCGGAATCGAACCGAAGACAGCCCGACAGAATGGGCCAGGGGACCGGCGTCATCGCCACTGCCGACGGATTGGTGATCACCAACAACCACGTGATCGAAGGCGCCGACGAAGTGAAAATCCTTCTCCATGATGGCCGCGAGACCACCGCCACGGTGATCGGTGCGGACCCGGCGACCGATCTCGCGGTGCTTCGAATCGATGCGTCGGACCTGGTTGCCGCGAAGTTCGGCGACAGTGATGAATCGCAGGTTGGAGACTGGGTGATCGCGCTGGGAAGTCCATTCGGACTGAGCCAGACGGTGACTGCAGGCATCGTCAGTGCTCTGGGTCGAGAAGGGATGGGGCTCGCCACGTTCGAGAACTACATCCAGACCGATGCGGCGATCAATCCCGGCAACTCGGGTGGACCGCTCGCGAACATCTACGGCGAGGTCATCGGCATCAACAGCGCCATCTCCAGCGCCGCCGGCGGCAACGACGGTATCGGCTTCGCAATCCCCAGCCGGATGGTGCAACGGATCGTGAATGATCTGGCGACCGACGGCACGGTGGAACGTGGTTGGCTCGGCGTCAACATCCAGCCGTTGGACGAGGGCCTTGCGGCGAGTTTCGGCCATGAGGCCAGGTCTGGCGTTCTCGTGGCGGGAGTCCTTGATGGAACACCGGCCGCAAACGCTGGACTGGAACCCGGCGACATCGTCCTGAACATCAATGGTCGGCGGACCGACACGCCTGCGGGACTGGCCCGTCGCATCGCGGACTTCGCACCGGACACCGCAGTCTCCCTGGAGATTCTCCGGAACGGCAAGCAACTTTCACGGACCGCGGTGCTCGGGGTCCGACCCGGATCCCAATCCCCCACGGTAGTCGAGGAAGCTCCCGAACCGGAGACGCCGCGACTCGGACTCGAACTCGCACCTCTTGATGAGGCGATGAGCCTCGAAGCGGGACTCACCTCGGAAACCGGCCTCTTCGTGAAGGGTGTCCTCACAGACGGGCCTGCCGCCGCCGCAGGCATCGAGCCCGGCGACGCGATCCTCCGGATCAACGATTTCCGGCCGACGAGTCTCGAAGCGTTTCAGAAAGCCCTCGATGAGATCGATCCGGATCAGACGATCCGACTGTTGGTCGAAAGAAGAGGCATGACTCGCTTCGTCCTCGTGGACACCGGGAACTGAGTCAGGTCCGAAAATCCATGACTTCGATCCGACCTCTCGCACCATTGTGGTGCGAGACTCCGGGACCACGGTGGGCGCCCCTCCGCTGTGGTCCCCCTTTTTTATGTCCGAATTCTGGCTCTCCGAATTCGGAACCACCCCGGCCGGGACGGGTCCGATCTATGCTGCCCCCCCCTCTCGCGGATCCGTTGGCCTCGGCAATTGATCGAGCCGATTAAAATCAGGTCCCCATGTCCCCCACGCATACCATCGCCCACGAGATTCGCAACGACTTCGGCGTACCGTTCACCCATCGGCTGCTGTTCGATCGTGACGTATTGAACCCGGAGAACCCGCTCCTTGATGCGGTGTTCGAACGTGAAGACGACGATGCACCTCAATCGGGAGTGATCGCGGTCGTCGATCAAGGGCTCGCGGACGCCCGCCCAGAAATCAAAGACGCGATCACCACGCGATTCGCGGCGTCGAATCTTCCGGAACTTCGAGAGGTACTCCTGGTTCCGGGTGGCGAAACGTGCAAAAACGATCCCGCGATTATTGACCGGATTCTGGCCGCGATCGAAAAGCATCGCATCGACCGTCGGTCCTATGTCGCGATTTTCGGCGGCGGTGCAGTCCTCGACGCCGCAGGATTCGCGGCCAGTACCGCGCATCGCGGCGTGAGAGTCGTCCGATTCGCGAGCACCGTGCTGGCTCAGCTCGATGCGGCGATCGGCGTGAAGACCGGTGTCAATCGTTTCGAAAAGAAGAACTTCGTCGGCACCTTCGACGTGCCCACCGCCGTCGTCTGTGACGAAGCGATGCTCGAATCGCTGGATGTTCGCCGCTGGCGTGAAGGATTCAGCGAAGCGGTGAAGATCGCCTGCCTTCAGGATGCCGCCTTTTTTGAGTCCATCTCCGATGCCGCCGATCGCATTCGAGAACGTGATCTGGATGCGGCCCGCCCGATCATCCGACGCTGCGCGAAGATGCATCTTGAGCACATCGCATCCGGAGGAGACCCCTTCGAACGACTCGAAGCGCGTCCCCTCGACTTCGGCCACTGGTCGGCGCATCGACTCGAGTCGATGAGTGGATTCAACCTGTCCCATGGTGAGGCGGTCGCGATCGGCATCTGCCTCGATTCCGCCTACTCGAATCTCGTCGGACGCCTGAGCAAGGCGGAATTCGACCGGATCATCGACGTTATGTTGCGGCTCGGGCTCCCGGTCAGCCATCCGCTGCTCGGCGATGACCGACTAGTTGCCGGTCTCGAGGAGTTTCGCGAACATCTTGGTGGACGCCTGACCATCACCCTGCTCGATAAAATCGGACTTGGCGCGGAAGTTCACAAGATGGAACTCGATCGCGTCCGTGAATCGATCGCGGTACTCCACTCGATCGTTGACTGAGCGACGAGCCGGGCGTCCTGCACCGCATCCGAGCCAGACACCTGTTCGCCGCCGTCTTCCTTTAATGAACACTCCCTTCCGATCCTGCCCTCGCAGGGCGGTTGGTCATCCCATCATCGCTCCTTAATCGTCGATCGGGGCGAGGGCGGTAGACTCTTGGACATGCCCAGTAGTCCTCCACCGCTCCCTCTATCCCGAAGCGCTGTCGTTGATCGGTATTTTCTGGAACACCGGGCGAAGGTTCTCGACCTCGCCGCGTTCCTCGATCGTGTCGATCGCGCCAATCCCGACGCGGTCGGTTCCAAAGAAGATTTTCGACTCACCAGTCTGCGAGGCGCGATTGCCCTGCTGCTCGACGGCGAGCCGGAGCGAGCAAAGCGGATCCTCGATCTGATGAGCGACCCGAGTACCGAACCCATCGCCGCGGCCCCGATGAAGGGTGCCACCGGTGCGTGGGACGGCTTCAAGCCCGCATCCGCTCGAGACGGGGAGAACGGCTGATGTACATCGATCCCCACGTCCACATGGTGAGTCGGACCACCGACGACTACCAACGAATGGCCCTCGCTGGCTGTGTGGCGATCACCGAGCCCGCGTTCTGGGCGGGCTACGACCGTTCGAGTCCGCAGGGTTTCCACGATTACTTCTCGGTGCTTACGGAGACCGAACCGAAGCGAGCCGCGCAATACGGCATCGCCCATCACACTTGGCTCTGCATCAATCCCAAGGAAGCCGAAGATCCGGTCTTCGCCCGCGAAGTCCTCGAGATCATCCCGGAGTTTCTCAAATGCGAGAGCGTGCTTGGGATCGGCGAGATCGGCCTAAACAAGAACAGTCGCAACGAACTCGAAATTTTCGAAGCCCACCTCCAGCTCGCGGCCGATCACGATCAGATGGTGCTGGTTCACACCCCACACTTGGAAGACAAGCGAAAAGGGACGCGTCTCATCATGGACGCGATCAAGAACCACGGCGTGCTCGATCCGAACCGGGTGCTGATCGACCACGTCGAAGAGCACACCGTGCGTGAAGTCCTCGACCGTGGCTATTGGGCGGGCCTGACCCTCTATCCGGATACCAAATGCACCCCGCAACGAGCCGCCGACATCTTTGAGATGCACGGGACCGATCGACTCTGGATCAACTCGGCCGGCGACTGGGGTCCGAGCGATCCGCTGGCCGTCCCCAAGTGCCGGGATGAGATGCGCCGACGTGGCCATCTCGAAGCCACCATCCGAAAAGTTTCCTTCGATAACCCGCTTGAGTTCCTTTCTCAGACGGGCAAGTTCCGAACCGACGTTCAACCAACCCGATGAAACCACGGGCATGCTGACCTACTGCACCAACGTCCACGCCGGCCGAACGCTCGCGGAAACCGAGGCGAATCTCGATCGCTTCGCGCCGCGAGTCCGTGAACTCACCGCCACGATTGAGGATCCGGAGGCCCCGATCGGCCTCGGACTCTGGCTCTCTGCCTCCGCGGCTAGAGAACTTCGTGAAATTGACGGCGCACCCGCCCTCCGGGACAGCCTGCTGACCAAAGGTCTGCACGTCCTGACGTTCAATGGATTCCCCTACGGCGACTTCCATGCTGAAGTCGTCAAGCACGCGGTCTACGAACCACACTGGGCCGACCCGAAGCGACTCGCCTACACCATTGACCTTGCAAATCTGCTGGTCGATCTCCTTCCGGATGGCACGACCGAGGCGTCCATCTCGACGCTTCCCATCGGCTGGCGAACGTCGTTCACCAACGAAGGATGCGGTTGCTCAGTTGGCATGGCCGCCGCACAACTCGTCGAAGCCGCGAAGGCATTGCGGTCGATCGAGGACCGGACGGGCATTTGCGTGCATCTCGATCTCGAACCCGAGCCCGGGTGCGTGCTTGACGTGAGCCAAGATGTTGTCGATCTCTTCGAGCAGGCGTTCCGCCCCAGTGACGACGTCGATCACCGCCGATACCTCCGGGTCTGCCATGACGTGTGTCATGCGGCCGTGATGTTTGAACCGCAGACTGCGGCATTGCGCACCTACCGGGAGCATGGGATCGAAGTGGGGAAAATCCAGATCTCCTCCGCGATTGAAATCGACTTCGATGCGATCGATGACGAAGCGGAGCGAGCGAGAACGCTCGACGCGTATCGCGGCTTTGTCGAGCCCCGATACCTTCATCAAACGATGATCAGAACCGGACTCGAGCCGAACTTCGACGCCGAGTTCTTCGAAGATCTGCCGATCGCGATTGCGAATCGAGCGGAGCATCAGGTGCCCACCGGACTCTGGCGCACGCACTTCCACGTTCCGATCTTCACGCAGGGCATGAACGGCTGGTCGAGCACTCAAACCGAGATCGAACGTTGCCTCGCGGCATTGCCGAAAGATCTTCCGCTTCCGATGCTCGAAGTCGAGACGTACGCGTGGGATGTTCTTCCAAACTGCCTGTACGCCGGTGACGATGGGCTCGCCGCCGGCATCGCTGAGGAATTACGATGGCTCCGCGGGACGATCGAGACCATCCGCGGCGGAATTGAGCCATGAGGGCCTGGCTCGAGATTCTTCGCATCTCGAATCTGCCGACGGTCTGGACGAACGTCCTCGTCGGTGCCGTGCTCTCGGTTGCGGTCGCTCGACCCTCGAATCCTGAGATCGTGCCCGGGCTCGTCATCGCGATCGTCGCCGGATCGTGCCTCTATCTTGCCGGCATGGTCTTCAACGACGTCTTCGACGTCGCGATCGATCGACGAGAACGACCGGGACGACCGATTCCCTCGGGGCGGATCAGCCGCAACGCTGCGGCTGCGTTCGGCACTGTCCTGCTGGCCATCGGCATCGGACTACCGTGGACCCACGGCGTCATCGCCGGCGGCATTGCCACGGGCATCGGACTGATGCTTCTCGCCTATGACGCACTCCACGCCCGCACCGCGTGGAGCGTCCTCCTGATGGGCGGGTGTCGGGGAGGACTCTATGTCCTTGGAATGGCATGTCTCAATGAGCCCAGCGGTGTCGCTGCTGATGACGGCTTACTGCTTGCGGTGATCGTCGGCGGCGTCGCCGCGATCCACGTCGCCGCGTTCAGCATGGTGGCCCGCGACGAGGTCACGGAGGAGTCGCGGTGGCGATGTCCGCGATGCGGGTACCCGAGCGATGAGGATTCCGACATCTGCACCGAATGCGGCGCGGCGTGCGACGCCGAAAGCATCGTGGCGATCGCGACTGAACGACTCAAGAAGCGACGAGGCTGGTACGGAACCGGAACCATGGTCCTCGTCACGCCCTTCGGGTTCCTCGCGATCCTCGCCGCGATGGTCGGCATGCCGACGACTGGGAAACGATCCGAGGAGTGGTTCCTCGGGGCGATTCTCATTTCGTTTGTGGGCATCGGTGCCTATCTCGTGAATTCGACCCGACACCTCGCGGGTCACCCGAACGCGGTCGGTCGTTTCGTGCTGAGGTCCATCGCCGTACTCACGCTCTTCGACGCCGGCATCATGGCGTTCTTATGGACGAGCCCGAGCGCCGGAGCGCGGTACTCCGCGGGTCTCGGGGTCCTTGCCGCCCTCGGCTGCTTCTTCCTGGTCCGTTGGTCGCACCGGCGAATCGCGGGCACCTGACAACAGAGCGATCGCACGCCACTCCGTATGATCCTCGGCATGGGCCCACGGTTCGAACCAAGTCCTATCTCATGTCTTCCGGTCACCTGGTCAAACGTGCTCGCGGGCTCCTTGCTTGGATCTGCAATACAAGGCTCCGTCGACTGGGTTCTGATCACGGCGATCATCTTCGCGGCGAGCATGCTCCATCTCGCTGAACGCCCGCTCATCATCCTTCGTTCCAAGGTCGAACTGAAGAAGATCCTCGGACTCACGATCGCCGGCGGCCTGCTTCTCGCCGGCGGCATGTCCATCGCATGGTCGATTCGTCTGGAGGCGGGGATCACCGCAACCTTGATCGCGACGATCCTCCTCCTCGACCTCTGGAACCGACGAAGGGGGCTCTCTGCGATCCTCGCCTTCTCCTTGCGACGAGTCCTTCTCTATCCCCTCGGATTCACCGCGACGCTCCCGCTCCCGATCTCCGGCCTCACCGGTGGAGGTGGCGGTGAGTTTCTCATCGCGTCCATCATGCTCTCGGTGCTCTTCATCCATCTCACGGCGACCGGCCTCGTGGCCTGGGGTCGATTCGACCCGACCGTCCCGACCTGCCCCTCCTGCGGGCATTTCGTATTGGAAGATCAGACCAGTTGCCCGGAATGTGGTTCACCCTGTGGGCCCGAGGTCCGAGCGGGACAAGTCGTGGTCGCGCGGGGGTTCTACCGCGGCATGCCAGGACGTGTCGCCTTCGTGCTCTTGCTGCCGTTTCTGGGGGCCGCCAGTCTCTCCGCGGTTTTGCTGACCGCGGGGCCGGGAAGGCATCAACCGCTGGCGATGTTTATGCTCATGGTCTCTCTCGCGACACTGTTGATCCTCGGCAGTCACCTGTTTCTGACGATTCGGAGGCTCGCCGACATCCCCGAGCTGCTTCGGCGATACGTGGCACGATCTCTCGCCGCCCTCGCCCTCTTCGATGCCGGACTCATCATGTACCAACTCGACTCGAACGCGACGTTGGGCGCTGCGATCTGCGTCGCCGCGTTCATTCTGACCATGGCGATGAATCATGGCTTCTCGAGGGATCGGCTGGGCGCCGTTCGAGAGGACTGAAGGAAGAAGAACTCAACAGATCATCGCGGGACGAGTACGATCCATCTCATGCCGCGTCGAATCGCCATCATCGATCTGGTCGGTCTCTCTCCCGCATTGATCGGCAAGCACACGCCCGCCATCGCCTCGTTTGCGCGGGATCGCGGTGGGGTGCGCACGCTGCGGCCCGTCCTCCCGGCAGTGACCACGACCGTTCAATCCAGCATGCTCACCGGCGTCGCCCCCAGTCAACACGGCATCGTGGGAAACGGCTGGCTTGATCGAGATCTCGGCGAAGTTCAGTTCTGGAAACAGTCCAACCCGCTGGTCCAGGCCGAGAAACTCTGGGAGACCGCCCGACGACGAGACCAGTCGGTGACTTGCGCCAACATCTGCTGGTGGTATGCGATGCACTCCACCTGCGACTACATGGTGACCCCACGACCGATCTACCGAGCCGATGGCCGAAAGGTCCCGGACTGCCTCACCCACCCTCCCGACCTTCGCGATCGACTCACGAGATCGCTCGGCCCTTTTCCGCTCTTTAAGTTCTGGGGTCCGGGTGCGGACATCACCAGCACTCGATGGATTGCAGATGCGGCGATCCGGGTCGAGCGAGATCACTCGCCGACCATCAACCTCGTCTATCTACCGCACCTCGACTACGGACTTCAGAAGCTTGGTCCGGACCATGCCGATATTCCTCAACATCTTCGAGACCTCGACCACGAGGTTGCCCGACTGCTGGAGCATTACACCGCCCGCGGCGTCGAGCCCATTCTGGTGAGCGAGTACGGGGTCGTCCCGGTCACGGATGCCGTCGCACCAAACCGCGTACTGCGCGAGGCGGGGCTTCTCACCTGGCGGGAAGAGCTCGGCCGAGAGATGGTTGATCCGGCCGCCTGTGGCGCTTTCGCGGTCGCCGATCATCAGATTGCTCATGTGTATCTCGGAAAGACGGGCGCCTCTCGGCACGACGAAATCGCATCTCTCCTCGCCGCCACGCCGGGCATTGAACAGGTGCTCGTCGGTGAACAACGCACTGCGGCCGGCCTCGGACATGCCCGCACCGGAGACCTTGTCCTGATTTCCAATCGCGACCGGTGGTTCTGCCACGACTGGTGGCTCGACGACGATCACGCCCCCGATTACCAGCGCACCGTCGACATCCATCGCAAGCCGGGATACGACCCTCGGGAACTTTTTGTCGATCCGGCGATCCGCTTCCCGAAACTCGCGATTGGCTCGCGACTGATCCGCCGCAAACTCGGATTCCGCACCTTGCTGGACGTGATTCCGACGGACACCTCCTTGGTCCGCGGATCGCACGGCCGCGTTGATCAAGGGCTCGGTTGGGACGGCATCCTCGTCGCCGACGCCGCGGCGAACCTTGATGACGAGGCGGATGGTCGAGTCCCCTGCACCGCCGTCCGCGACCTCGCGCTGGGAACGATATTCGGATGAGTGCGGCGCGACCACGATCAGTGGCGTCAGACGATCGCCTCACCTGTTAGTCATGCGGTCAGATCGTGGAGGTACCGCCCTGCCCGGAATGCGGCGCCACCACGGCGGTCGCACTCGCGTCGGCCCTCGGCGTCCATCGAGTACTTCCGCGGACGTCGATCATCGCGTTCATCGCGTTCATCGCGTTCATCGCGTTCATCGCGTTCATCGCGTTCATCGC
>CALFOM010000056.1 GCA_937919685.1 uncultured Phycisphaera sp. | reverse complement strand
CTTCGAATCAGCTTCGAATCAGCAGCGGAATATCGCTGCGTGCCAGCATCGATGATGCCGTATCGCCGAGCAGCAGCCGGGAGAGTCCGCGTCGACCGACGGCGCCCATGACCAGCAGGTCGGCGCTCCAGGCTTCGGCATGTTCCAGGAGTGCGACCGATGGTTCGCCGTCGAGTACGAGGCCTTCGACCGTATGCCCATGAAGTCTCAGATAGGACATGCCATCTTCGAGCAGGTCTTCGGAAGCCGACCGCTCATCGCTGCAGTTGACGACACGGACCACCGAAGGTCCGAAGGCGTTGAGCACCGCGAACGCTCGAAGGGCGTCGGCGGATGCGGCGGAGCCGTCATAGGCGACCAAGACGCGATCGATCCGCCGTGCGGGTGAAGTCATCGCCAGGATGGGGCGTCCCGACGCGCGGGCCACTCGTCCTAGAAAGTCGTCGGGGTGGGCGATGGTCCCGTAATCGAAGGCGTGTCGAATGCCGACGATGGCAAGATCGGCGAGGCGAAGAGCGCCCGCGAGCGCCTCCTGAGCATCTCCGACGACCTTCTGGGTGCGATGCGGAATTCCTGCAGCCTCGACCATCGACTCGAAGCGGTCGATCGCATCCGACATGCCAGTTTCGACCTTCCTTTGTCTCTCCGAACGCAGGTCTGCGGCGGCGGATCCTGCGCCCATCGGGGATGGCTCGGCCGGATCGACGAGGGTTTCGTCTAAGACCGCGATGCCGACGATTTCGGCGCCGTTCCGGGCGGCGATCTGGCACGCCTCGGCGACCGCTGCCTCCATGTATTCGGATCCGCCAAGTGCCACGATCACTCGTTTTAACGCCATGGTCGTCTCCTGAATCTGAACTGGCCGCGAATGGTTCTTTCCTGGTTCAAAGGAAGAGCCAGTCCACGAGAATCATGGCCGGCATCAACACCAGCACGCTGTAGAGCATGTATCCGAAGAAACTGGGCATCCGAACCCCGGACTGTTCGGCGATGGACTTGACCATGAAGTTCGGTCCGTTGCCAATGTAGGTGTTCGCACCCATGAAAACGGCGCCGAGACTGATCGCAGTCAGCAGGTCTTCGCGAATAAAGCCGCCATCCTGGAGTTGGAGAATCCCTTCGCCGCCCTCCAGGGTCATCGATTCCGCGGTCTGGAAGAAGACCAGGTAGGTCGGGGCGTTGTCCAGAAAACTGGAGAGGAGTCCGGTGAGCCAGAAGAACTGCGATGGGCTCTCGAGGCCGAGATCGGCGCCGTTGGCCTTGAGCACCGCGAGCGGCACCTGCATGCTCAGGAAGATCCCGACGAAGAGCGCCGCAACCTCGATGATCGCGTGATAGTTGAAGCGGTTCGTTTCCCGGATGCTCTTCGAGGTGATCGCTAAGCTGGCGCCGGCCAGACCAAGCATCACCAGTTCCCGGCAGAATGGAAACGCATGGATTTTCGTGCCGGGAATGGGCTTTGAAGGATCGAGCAGTGCGACGGCGAGTACGACGCCAAGCAGAAGCAGAAGATTGAGGCTTCCGCTCATGCGAAGCGGCCGACGGATCGCATCGTCTCGAAGAATGTCGAGGGTGGTCTCCCGCTTGACCATGATCTGGTCCCAGACCCAGTAGACCGAGATCAGGAGTCCGCCGAGGATCGCCCACTCCTTCCAGAGCACAAGGGTCCAGTCGAATGGGACACCGCGGAGATAGCCGAGAAAGAGTGGAGGATCGCCGATGGGCAGCAGGGTGCCACCGATGTTACTCACGAGGAAGATGAAGAAAACGACCGTGTGGACGACGTGCTTTCGCTCGCGATTCGTTTCCAGAAGCGGGCGGATCAGCAGCATGCTGGCGCCGGTCGTTCCGATGAAACTCGCGATCAATGTGCCGACCAGAATGAAGGTCGCGTTGACCGTCGGCGTCGCCTTCAGATCGCCGGTGATCGAGATGCCGCCGGAGATCACATAGAGCGAGAACAACAGCATGATGAACGGGATGTATTCGCCGGGAATCGCATGCTCGATCGCAAGCAGTGCGGCGGTCGGACCGTCCACCAGAGCGTAGAAGAGCATGGTGAGCAGTCCCGCGCCCAGCGCCACCGCGAGTCGATTCGTGTTGTCTTCCCACCAGTGCATGGTTTTGCGGAGAAGGGGGAGCACGGCGATCGAGAGCAAGAGCAGAACGAATGGGATCGTGCCGATCTGCCAATAGGGAGGAACCTCATGGGGCTCTTCGTGGATGATGGCGGCTTCCGCCGCAGCATCGGCCAGTTCCGAGGACATTGATCCGTCTGGAGCGGCTGCCGCCTCGAATTCGACCGGGGCGAGATGGGGCTCGCCATGCAGATCGACCACGAGCGGTGCGAGTACCAGGAGGCCGAGAAGGATGAGTCCGATCAGGTTGGGAATCCGAAGCGGATTCGGCTGGTCGGAGGCGTGGTGATTTGAGGTTGCGTCGGTCATGACGGGGTGGGGGCTCGGGAAGGCGAGGGCGTACTCTAACGACGATCGGTCCTTCGATCAGGCGTGATGGCGGCGATCTTGCTCGTGATTTCGAACCGATGAAGACCCCATGGAGCGCGTCCCGTAAAAAACTTCGGATGGTCTTCAATTCGGACCGATCTCCTTCTGAGGTGCGAGTGTGCCGGATTGGCCGGATTCAGATGCAGACGCGGCTCCGAACGGCGTATCCTCCTTCAAAGCCTTGGCAGCGTGATTCGGCCCGTCGTGGTGATCCGCGGGTAATTGAGAACCTTGTATGAGCATGCATCGAGTCGTGATCTTCCGTCCACGAATCCCCCTCTCAAGTTCGTTCTTGGCGCCGCATCTCGCAGGATTGCTGTTCGCGGGCGTTCTCGGGGCGGTCGATCCGATCGCGGCTGCCGGTGATCGGCCTGATGACGAGGCGAATCGACTCGGTCGCTTCGCCAGTCAGGTGGAGGGGCTCGACGAGGCGCGAGCCATCGCCGTCCGCCCTGATGGCGAGGTGGTCACGCTGGATTCCTTCGGTGGGATCTCCGACGATCCGGGGTCGAGTGGATTCAGAGATCTCGCGATCGACTCGAAAGATCGCTGGTTTCTCATTGATGACGAAACGGTGCAATGTCGGCCCGGTGGTTCCGAGATCGTCTGGAACGTCGGGCCCGGCGGGCTCGCGGTTGATGTGTCCGGTGCTTCGGTCTGGTCGCTCGATGACGAGGGCGGTCTCCGACGTCGAGATTCGACGACGGGGGAGAGCCTCGCGTATCGCCCGGCGGCCTATCCCGGCGCGCGGGCGATCGTCGCCTTGCCCGACGGCGGCGCGTGGGTCGCGGACACGGATCGTCATCGGCTCGTAAGAATCGATGCGCAGTCGGATGAGGTCCGTGTGATCGGCGACCGAGGTGCCTTTCCGGGTCTCTTCAACACACCGGTGGATCTCGCGGTCAACGGCGACCAGCTCTTTGTCGCGGACAAGTTGAATCACCGGATTTCGGTTCATCGATTGGCTGACGCCGCGTTTCTCTACCAGTGGGGGATGCATGCGGTGATTCCGCGTGAAGGCGAGGGTCGGATCCACTACCCGAATGGAGTCGCGATCGCACCCGGTGGCGATCAGGCCTTTGTCCTCGAAGCCTTCGAGCGCCGGTATCAAGTGTTCGACCAGGTTTCGGATGGCGAGTCGCCTACCGGGAGCGTGCTTCCCCAGACCAAGGGGGTGCAGAGTCACTTCGGCACCGATATCGGCGCCGATGGCGATCTCCTCGTGATGTGGGATCCGGAGTCTTCGGCCGCGGTGGTCTTCGATCTGACCTTCGGCATACCGATTCACGTGACGACGTTCTCACGGGGAGGCAAGGGCCCAGCGAATTTCGGACGAATCCAGGCCGTGGGGGTGGATGCGAGCCGGCAGGAGATCTTCTTTCTGGATCGCGGCCTCGGGCGCATCTCGAAGTGGCGTCTCGCCAGAGACCGCGATGCGCCGCTCAAGATGGATCCGTTCATGGGGCGTTTCGTCCGGAGTTGGAACGAAAGCCTTTTGGCGAAGCGGGTCGCGGCAAAGGGGGGTGGAGGCTCGCTCGACCTGCGCGATCTGGTGATTCGTGATGGTGTGCTGAACCTGTTGGATGCCGCGGGGCCTTCGATCATCACGACCGACGATCGGCTCCAGGTCTCAAACGTTCATCGACTTCCGAAGGGGACGATGCCGGCGCAAATCGCGGTCCGCCCTGGCGGTGGATGGCTTGTGTCCGAACCGGAAGCAGGACGAGTCCTCGTCCTCGACGCTACGGGGAAAGTCGAGCGAACGATCATTGGTGCGGCAATCAACGTGGTGCGCCCGTTTGGGGTGGCAGAACTGGCCGATGGGCGGATCGCCGTCTCAGACCGGAATTCAGATGTGTTCGTGGTGGTCGACCGAGACGGCGAAGTTCTTGCCCGCGGTGGCGAGCAGGGATCTTGGGATGGAGCGCTCTGGATGCCTGCGGCGCTGGAGTTTCTTCCGGATGGCGGTCTCGTGGTGCTCGATCAGGGGAACCACCGAGCACAGGTGTTTGATCCCGAGACCGGGGGGTGGCGAATCTCTTTTAGTCTCGGCCAGGGTCATGATCGTCCTCTCCTGCTTCGTTCGGACTTCGAACCTGCGACCGACGACGCCTCCATCGCTGAAACGGAGGTCGGCAAATGACGCCGTTTGACTGGTTCAGGTCGTTGGCGGCGGTGCTCGCCGGAGCGTGCATTCTTGGATGCGATCGACCCGGTGCGGAGACGGCCGCAGAGGCCTCGGAATCTGCAGGCGTCCAAGTCGCCGTGCCGATCGACGCCGGGATCGATTGGCAGGAAGGCGTGACGGGCGATGGGACGTGGATGGTCTCGTGGCGACCGACCGTTCCGATTCCTCCCGTGTCAGAACCCTTCTCGGTGGAGGTCCGCATCGCAGCCACAGATGGATCACCGACTGGCGGCGACGTCGAGATCCTCTTCGACGCGGAGATGCCGCATCATGGACATGGCATGAACGTCATCCCGCGGGTCACGCGCCGCGGAGAGGACTGGCTGGTTGAAGGCATTCTCATGCACATGCCCGGACGTTGGGAACTCTCGATCGATGTGATCTGCGAGGACGAAACCGAACGGTCGCAATGGACGGTGCAACTCGAACGATGAAGGTCTTTCTTCCCATCTTGCTCGCCTCGAAGATGCCGGCTGGCGCGTTTTTACTGTGCGTGGTCTCAGTCCTCGGCTGCGGCGACTCGGGCGACGGATCGGCGACGTCGGGTTCCAAGGATGGAGCGGTTGCCCCGCGGAACGAATTCGGCGTGACCGACCCGGTCGTACTTCGGCGGGCGTTGGCGTCTTCGCCGTTGCCGGCGCCACCGGCGGATTCGACGAATCGGTACGCGGACGATCCCGAGGCCGCGGAGCTCGGACGGATGATCTTCTTCGACCCGCGGCTTTCGGGCAATGGGGAAGTGAGTTGCGCCACGTGCCATCAACCCGATCGTTGGTTCGCCGATGGTCTCACGAAGTCCAAGGGGATCGGCATCGCTGATCGACATTCGCCAACGCTGGTCGATGCGGCGCATCATCGATGGTTCAACTGGGATGGCCGGAGCGACTCCATGTGGGGTCACACCATCCGCCCCATTGAGAATCCCCTTGAAATGGGTGGCGATCGAACCATGGTCGCGAGGCTTCTCCTCGAAGACCCTGATCTGAATGGCCGATACGAGGCGATCTTCGGTGCGATTCCGCTCGTCGCCGCGGATCTTCCACGACGTGCGAGACCGATCGGCGATTTGCCGTCGGTCGAAGCCTGGGAACGACTCGCGCCGCTTGAGCAAGATCGGATCAATCGGGTCGTCGCGAACGTCGGCAAGTCGCTGGCCGCCTTCCAGCGAACGCTTCGAGGGGGCTCCACGCGGTTCGACCGATGGGCCGAGTCGGTTTCGATCGGGGGTGATGGCGGATCGATGCTGGACGCCTCCGAGATTCGAGGGCTGGCGTTGTTCTTCGGCGAGGCGGAATGCTGGGAATGCCACAGTGGCCCGCTCTTCAGCGACGGAGAATTCCACAACATCGGAATTCCAGTTGCGGAAGGTCTTCCTAGAGATCCCGGGCGATATGACGGTTCGCTTCTCGTCAAAGAAGATCTCTTCAATGCAGCGGGTCGATACAGCGATGACGCGGAAGGTCGTCAGGCGATCCTCAGTCGCGGCGTGAAGCGGGATCCGGAAGCATGGGGCGCCTTTCGAACCCCGACACTCCGCGGCGTCGGCCAGACGGCACCGTACATGCATGATGGTTCGATGCCCGATCTCGAGTCGGTGCTCCGCTTCTATTCGACTTTGGAGGGCGCGGTTCAACTCGATCACCATCAGGAGTCCGTACTTTCCGCGCTCGACCTCGATCCGGGGCAGATCCAGGATCTGGAGGCGTTTCTTCGGACTCTGTCGGGACCCGGACCCGAGATCGAGTCGATGGAGCCTCCTCACGCGGGAGGGCGGCATCGCTCAGAGTGAGGTTCTCGGACGTGGTGTGCCGAGTTTTATCGAATGGCCAGTTGAAAAAACAACGCTCGGTCCGTCCTGAAGCTGGAACAATTTTGATTCTCAGGGGTTCAATTGGCGTCGATTTGCACTTTTTCAGAACTTCAGGGGTGATCCGGTCGCATGATTCGGACGTATCCGAGGGGCCTTTTTTGAGAGTCTTCCGATTGAGGATCTTGAGAATCTAGGATTTAGATTTGAGCGATCCGATTTCGAGGCGATCAGGAATCCAAGCCGACGTTCGGGCGCATATCGTCACACCGCAGAGATTCGCCGGCCTTTCGGGGCCGCCACACGACCATAGGAAAAAAGAACTGATGACTCGAACGCTCCACCTCTTCACGTCGCTGTCCATCTCGCTGGTGACGGTTGGATCCGTCGCGTTGGCGCATGAGAATGACCCGAAACGCAACCCAGAACCGCCGGTGTACGGGGACATCCTCTACGGCGATCGCGATGGAATCGCGGGTGCATGGGGTGGGAGTCAGGAAAACACGATCTTCTGTGCTCAGGTGCCGATCAACATGCTCGGTGGATCGGGTAGTGGATCGGACTGCTGGGGGTACACGTCCCCATCGGGACGTGAGTACGCGATCGTCGGTGTGGAGTCCGCCATCGCCTGGGTCGAAGTGACGGATCCCTTCGCGCCTTCGGTCGTCTACACCTATCAACGAGGTGGGACAAGTTCGCTCTGGTGCGATGTCAAGGTCATCGGTAGCCGAGCCTATGCGGTCGGTGAGAGCGGGGGATCGATCAAGACCTTCGACATGGCCAACATCGACAAAGGGGTTGTGAACTACATCGGCGAATCCTCGGCGAACGGGAACTCCAGTACGCATAACATCGCGGCGGTTCCCGAAGCGAACTTGCTGATCAAGTGTGGCGGTAGTGGTGAAGGGCTTCGTTTCTACTCGACGGCCGGCAACCCGGACACGCCCGCATTCATCGGTGCCTGGAATGATCGATATGTTCACGATGCGGACATCGTCATCTACCCGCAGGACGGACCTGACTCCACGTATCGTGGTCGCCTCATTGGCTTCTTGAACGACGGAAACAACGGTGGCGGAAGCAACACCGGACTTTCCATCGTCGACTTTGGAACGCCGAACAATGTCAATCCCGCCGGGGTCCTGCTCTCGAGAGTCGTCTGGCCCAACGCGGGCTACAGCCATCAGTCGTGGCACACCGAAGACTTCGAATGGGTGATCTCCAACGATGAAACCTCGCTGAATTCGACTTGGCAGATGATCCGAATCACCGATCTGAACAATGCGACACTCGGGCAGACGCAGTCGCTTCCGATGTCGGCGAATAACCACAACAACTATGTTCACAACGGTTTGGTCTACGCCGCCAACTACACCGCGGGAATTCGCATTCTCGAGCGGAACGGCAACTTCCTGAACGAGATCGCCCACTTCGACACCTATCCGCCGAACGACGGCAGTGGTTTCAACGGTGCGTGGAGCGTCTACCCGTTCTTCGAGAGCGGGACGATCATCGCCAGTGATTTTCAGAGCGGGCTGCTGATTTTCAAGCTCGATATCGCCCCGATCGGGTTCTCTTTTCCGGACGGACTTCCGGAGACGATTCCTTCCTCGGGAGCCGACGTCTTCGTCAGCATCTCGGAGGGCGGCGCCGAAGTCGACTTTGCCACCATGGCCTACTCGTTCCTCTCGGACGGCAACGCCCAGACCGCCGACGGTATTTTGACATCGGATCCCGGGGTCTGGTCCTTCCGGATTCCTTCGTCTCCCGATTGTCCGGACTCGGTTTCGTTCGAATTCAGTGCGACGACCACCACCGGTGAGGTCTACCAAGACAACAGCGGCCCGCACCTGGCAACGGTCGCCGATGGTGAAGTGGTTCTGGTCGATTTCGACGGCTCGTCAGGGACGGGTTGGACATTCGGTGTCGCGGGTGACACCGCGGCGAACGGAGTCTGGGAACAGGGATTTCCCGAATGCAACGGACGCGGTGATCCGTGCACCGACGGGAGTGGCGCGTCGAACGGCGGTTGTTTCCTGACCGAGATCAATCCCGCCGACTCCAACAGTGATATTGACGGCGGGTTGACGACGCTCGTCTCTCCAATCTTCGACGGGATGGGACCAGCCGGCACTCGGCTGAGCTACCAGCGTTGGTTCTCCAACGATGCTGGTGCGTCGCCCGGTGAGGATTCGATGCAGGTCTATATCAGTAACGACGCCGGCGGCTCCTGGACGCTCGTCGAGGACGTGAATGAGAACGCCAACGCCTGGGTGACGATCGACTTCGCCATTGAGGACGTGATTGCTCCGACGAGTCAGATGCAGATGCGATTCGTTGCCAGCGATCTCAACGCGGGTTCGGTGGTCGAGGCGGGCATCGACAACCTTCGTGTGTTCGGTATCGAGTGTGACGATTCGATCCCGGGTGACCTCAATGGCGACGGGCTGGTCGACGGTGCTGATGTCGGGCTCTTCCTCGCGGTCTGGGGGACCTCGGATCCCGCAGCGGACCTGAACGGCAACGGAACCGTCGGCGGCGATGATCTGGGCATCCTGCTCGCCAACTGGAGCTTCTAGGAAACGACGAGGCGCTCACCGAACGAAACATCGCTCAGTCGAATATCGGCTCGGATCTTGCATCCGGGCCGATATTATCAGGCGGTATTCTGGCGATGGTCCGAGTGTTGAATTGGATCTCGGGAACGAGGGAGAATTCGCCGGATGACAGCCCTTTGCATCTTTTGGATGAATGCAAGGAAGATGAGCAAATCGTCAATTTTTTCTCATAGATTATTGAGTCTTGTGATTACCTTCAGAGACTGCCAGTGGCGAAAGTGCGTT
>CALFOM010000055.1 GCA_937919685.1 uncultured Phycisphaera sp. | reverse complement strand
GCGGAGGATTCGGCGCCGGTAGAGATCCGCTTCGGCCGCGCCGAGCCGCTTTCGAAAGCGCCCAACACAATCCGAATCGCCGCCTACAACGTGTTGAATCTCTTCGATCCGGTGGACGATCCGACCTTGTCGGGAAAATACGACGATCTCCCGATGGCGACCAGTCGCGATCGATGTCTGGCGATCGCAAAGATCATCAAGGCGATCGACGCGGACGTGCTCGCCCTCGAAGAGGTGGAAAGCAAGGAGGCCATCGAGTGGTTCCGCGATGAGTTTCTCCAAGGGCTCGGGTATGACCACGTGGCGAGTCTGGATGTGGGCTATTACCGGGGGGTGGAACAGAGCGTGCTGAGCCGGTTCCCGATCACCGGGGTCACCGCCTGGCCCGATGAAGACATCGCAGACATGGAGGCAAAAAAGACCGGCGACGGTTGGGAGACCAAAGGCGACGCGCCAAAGTTGTTCCAGCGAAGCCCGCTCATGGTCGATATCGAGGTCCCGAAGACCAAGGATCGTCCCGCGTATCCACTCACCGTCGCCGTGGTTCACCACAAGTCGGGAAACTTCAAGAGGCAACGAGAGAGCGAAGCATTGCAACTCGTCGAATTGCTCCAGTCGCGTCTTGAAGAGGAACCCAACCTCAACCTTGTCGTTCTCGGCGACTTCAATGCCGGCCCGTTCGATCGATCCATCGCCGTCTACAAGAACGCCGGATTCGTCAATGCCTACGAGCACCGATGGTCTCGCGAGGAAGGGACACAGGATCTCTTTCGCACGCATGAGTCCGACCGGGTGATCGACTACATCATGCTCCACCCAAACGTGGATTCAGAAGTGGTGGAACGCACCTTCCAGGTGGTCGGATCGCGACATCCCGGCGACAAGTACAACTGGCGGCAGGACGAGCCGCCGTCCGGCTATGCGGCCGATCACTATCCGCTGGTGATCGATTTGGTGCCGCAGGAAGGTCGCGTGAGGACCGGCGCCGCCGGACGCTGATCGGATCGTCGCAGTCCGTGGGACGCCCAATCCGGGTGGTGACATCGGCGTCGGTCGCCGCGATCCCGGTGTTGAGGTCGTACTCGCGGCCGAACCCCCGGCCGAACCTGCGGGAGAACTGTTCGGTGAAGAACATCCCAAGCATCTCGCCGTTGTCCGTGTGAGGGGCGCCGGTGTCCGGACCGACTGACCAGCCGGCTCCCGATGAACCCTCCTGCTCCGGCGACGAGAACCGTCATGACGCGGTCCTCTGCGGCTGATCGGGAAGATCGCCGAGGGCGACTCGTCGTCGGGCGAGGATCACGTCACCCGCCAGATCGGCGTCGGCGAGGACGCCCAGATCGCGCTGGCGAATCTCTCCGGACGAACTGATCGCTCTGGCGACGCCCCGGGCGACCGAGGCAACCCGACGTGGAGTGATGGTCACGCCGCCCAGACGTTTCGCCAGCCACGCGGTCGGTGCGTGCTGCTCGGAGACCAGGCACGGTACACCCGCCTTAAACGCATCAAACTGGACGGTGGACATGCCCCCGGGTGTGGTGCGGACTGCCCAGACCGCGTCGGCGTCGCGGACGAGGCCGAGAAAGAGCTCGTCGGGAACGATTTCGTCGCGGAGGAGCATGCCGTCGCCAAGCATCGCGCTCCAGTCGGGAGCGAGTCCCGGCACCTCGCCCACCAGCGCCAGCCTCGCCCCCGGCACGCGGCTGCAGACCTGCGGCCACGCTGCGATGAGGGTCTTGATGTCCTTCCATGGTCCGAGCATGCCGTTGACCACCAGTAGGGGCTCAGTGTCGCCGATGCCAAGCCACGCTCTGGCGATACCGCGGGGCGGAGGCGTTCCGTCGTTGACGTCTGACGGCAGGAACTCCACCTGATCGGTGCCGACCAGTCGGACCAGCCGGCGGCGGCCCGGCCCGAGCGCCGCATGTGCGTCGAGGAACAGCACGCGATCGGGGGCAATCGCGCGGAGTCGCTGCATCTCCAGCCGCCCCAACTGGCGACTCCGGAGCCCGAGCCGACCACGCAGGAGATCGTGCAGGGGTGGGATCGGGCGGTGCTGGAACTTCGGCTGGTGGAAGACGACGTCGAGCCGTGTTCCCTCGGGGAGGGGAATCCGGCCGTCGGCCATCAGGAAGTAGTCGATGGTTGGGATCAGCACCCGGTCGCCCGGTCGCGGGGCGGCCCAGTCGGCGAGCCAGGAGACCGCGTCGCGGCGGCCCGCCGCGGACCATTCCACGGGCGGCATGTCGACGCGGTGCACGAGGACGTCGGCTTCCTCGGCTCGGGCGAGACGGCCGGCATGCGTGGGGTCGTCGATCACTTCCGCAGGCAGCCAGAGTTCGACGGGGGCGTGTCGCCTCGCCGCGACGGTGGCGAGCCAGATCGCCACCGGCGGACAGTGGCAGAGCGAGCAGAGTTCGACGACGTGGGTGGAGATTGGACGGGGCATGCGGGTGCCCTTTCGATCAGTCTCAGGGCCGCAGAGAGGCGGACGACGACTGCAGGTCGCACGAAAAACACTTCTTGGGACGCGGCAAAGCAGATGAACTCTTCGGCGGAGGAGTCAAGGGCCAGCCCCGAATTTATTCGGCCGAGGTCCTTGACCCGACGTCAAAGTTTAAAAGGTGGGCGGCTGCCCGTCAGGAATACCGATTCCGGTGCATCCCCGAGGCGGGGTTATAAGGGCGAACGGCGCCCGATTCTGCGAGTCGAGTCTGCAGGGTATGTCGGCACTATTCCCTTGCCTCTGGATCGATTGGTGGTATTTCGTCATTCGCGTGCTGGAGAGACCCGTCCTGCCTTTGAGGCATTCTTGTCTCGGGCCTCAAGAAGGCGCATGGCTTCCTGGACGTCTTTGTCGCCACGACCGGAGCAGTTGACGACGACATGTTGATCAGCTGGCATTGCACCGGCGATCAGCACTGCGGAAGAGATCGCGTGTGCGGTCTCGAGTGCAGGGATGATTCCTTCGAGGCGAGAGAGTGACTGGAACGCTTCGAGGGCGTCGGCGTCAGTCGCCACCATGTATTCGACTCGTCCGGAATCCTTCCAGAACGCATGCTCCGGACCGACGCCGGGATAGTCGAGTCCGGCAGAACATGAATGAACATTCGAGGTCTGTCCTTCCCGATCCTGAAGGACGTAACTGAGCGATCCATGAAGCACGCCCGGGGTGCCAAAGGTGAGCGGAGCAGCGTGTTGTCCCGGCTGGTCGCCTCGGCCGCCGGCCTCCACGCCGATGAGTCGAACCGTCGCATCGGTGACGAACGGCGCGAAGATGCCGGCTGCGTTCGAACCGCCGCCCACACAGGCCACCACGGCATCGGGCAGACCGCCAAGGACTTTGAGGCACTGGGCTCGGCATTCCACGCCGATCACGGATTGGAGCTCTCGAACGATGGTGGGGAACGGGTGGGGCCCGACCACGGAACCGAGGATGTAGTGGGTTTCGCCGACCGACCCCATCCAGTCCCGCATCGCTTCATTGGTGGCGTCCTTGAGGGTTCGACTTCCCGAGTCGACTTCGTGCACCTCGGCCCCCAGTAATTTCATTCGGAAGACGTTGAGCGACTGTCGTCGAGCGTCCTCCGTTCCCATGTAGACCTCGCAAGCGAGGCCGTACCTGGCGCAGGCCGTCGCGGTCGCGACGCCGTGCTGTCCGGCGCCGGTCTCGGCGATGATCCGCTTCTTGCCCATACGTCTGGCCAGGAGCACCTGGCCGACCGTGTTATTGATCTTGTGCGCGCCGGTATGCGCGAGGTCCTCGCGCTTGAGCCAGATCATGGCCCCTCCGGCCCTGGCGGAGAGTCGAGGCGCGCAGGTGAAGGCGGTGGGTCGACCCACGAAATCTCGAAGGCAGGCGGAGACTTCGGCTTCGAACTCGGGATCGGCGCGGGCTTCATTCCATGCCAATTCGAGTTCCTCGAGGGCCGTGATCAGCGTCTCGGGTACGTAGCGACCGCCGAAGGCGCCGAATCGGCCGTCGCCGAGGCCAGCGGATGCGCCGCTCATGACGCATCTTCCAGTTGATCGACGACCACTGTGGGACCCTCTTCCGATCTGCGGCGAAGCATTCCGAGCGGCCCCGACAACGCATAGAGCGTGCAGGCGGCGGCCAGCGTTTCCTGCAGGAACCAGATCGCCGCGACCACGGGCAGAATCATTCGGACCACCGAGCCAAAGTCGCGTCCGCCACGAAGATATCGATTGACAACGTGTGGATATCGAGTGTTGGAGACCATGCCGATGGCACACAGCAGGGCGATCACGGGGATCGTCAACGCGGCCACTCGATCGAAGGTGAGTGATTCAGTCGCGTCGAAACGCGTGAACATCAGGTGCTGCTGAAGGAGAATCAGACTGGCGACCGCGCCGGCTGCCCCCGGGGTGGGGAGTCCTTTGAAGAAGCGATGATCCGATTCTTCGTGGGACGGGGTTTCCGCGTTGAATCGGGCAAGCCGAAGTCCGGCTCCGCAGACGTACAGCGCGGCGATCGCCCAGACAGCCTTGCCGTAGACCGAGACGACGCCGGGGCCGGCGAAGGCGCCCGCGACGGTCGCCGATTCTCGGTAGTAGGCGTCGACCAGTTGGAGCATCAGGAAGGCTGGAGCCACGCCGAAGGTCACCACGTCCGCGAGGGAATCCAACTGGGCTCCGAGGTCTGATGTCGATCGCGTGAGTCGGGCGACCGAGCCGTCGATCGCGTCGAAGAACATGCCGAGAAAAATCAAGGCACCACCGACCGTGATTGTGCTCCAGCCGAAGACCGCGGTGGGCGCGAGCGGCTCGCTGGCGTAATGGATGGCGGCAAACCCACAGACGAGATTCGCGAGGGTGAGAATCGTCGGAACCACGGAAATCGGCCCCATGGCTCGGCGACGGAACTCGTCGCGAACGGCACGTCGTTTCGTCGTCCGAGGCTCTGATGGAGGGGATTGCGGCGTCATGGGCGTCATGGGCGTCATTCAGTCAAACGAGCATAGCCGCCGTATGAGACTCAAGCGGGAAGCGGGCTCAGTTGTCCTTCTCGGGGATCCCGAGTGAGGGGTGGGGGCGACCCGTGATTACGATCAATCCGCGGGTGCGAACGCCGGCGTCATCGAGAAGGATTTCCGCAGGCGTGAGGGGGAGCGGTGCGTTCGGGCCGGTACCGGTCGGCGGGGTGATCGGCGGCGCCGAGGTGGTCGCTTCGGAATTGCGTTGGTTCGCATTCTGATCTGAATCTCGATCATCGCCCAGTCCGGTATCGGGGTGGCTTCGAAGATGCGGGATCGAGGCAATCACCATCGCCTGGCCGGGTTCGAGCGTCCACTCGATGCTTTGCGAGAGCGGTTCGCCACGGAGTTCTCCCAGCGATCGCTCACCCAGCGGATCGAGCGTCTTGCGGACGATGTATGGGGCGAATTCGATCTGAAGTGCCGCGTCGTCGAGCGTCGGGATCGAATACCCGCGGATGCCGATCGCCAAGACTTGATTGCCGACTCGTCGGGCGCGGCCGTTGAGAAGCACGACGGTTCCGCCTCCCAGTCGTCGGCTGGCGATGTTCCGCCATCCCACGGCTTCACCATGCCAAGTTCGACCGGCGAAGGAATTCGCGCCGAGCGCCTTTTCCAGCACCTCGAGTTGGTCCCCGTCGAGAAGGATGACTCGGAAGCCATCCCTTTGCATCGCTTCCGCACCTGGAATCAAGACCGAGTCGTTCGATGACACGGCGCTCAGCAGCGCGTCGAGGCGGGGTCCGTCCTCCGGGAGCCTCCATCGATCGACCATGAGCCCTGGCCGTTCATCCCGGGTATCGAGCGACGTGGGAGCAGTGAGCGAGGGGGCGGAGGGTGTCGCGGCGGCGCCGACGCATCCATGCAGGCCGAGGAGCAACAAAAACGTCGACGGACCGATGAATACGGCCTTGCTCATGAACCTGCGGTTCCGGGTGGATCATCGAGGTCGTTGATGGCGTCGATCAACTGTCGGAGCACGCCAAAGTCGCGACGCGTCGACTTGAAATGAAAGCGAGGCAGATCGAGATGGTCTTCCTCGCCCTCGAGGGGGCCACTCATCTGCAGTCGTCCGTCCTTTGCAAGCATTCCGAATCGAGTTTCCAGACCAACGCGTTCGGTTTCCGTCAGTTTTCGGCGGAGCCGCATCACGAAGTCATCGTGGACATACCGACAAGAATGGTAGACCCGATAGAACTTAAGGACTCGATCCCTCGCGTCCTCTGGGCTACTCGCGATTTCGAGTAATGACATGTCGGCCGCACTGAGCCAGCCGTTCTCGAGGAGTTCCTCTCGCAGGAACGAGACCCATCGGCTCCAGTAAGAGCCGCCTTCGCCTTCGAGGAGGATGATCGGCATGGGATAGGACTTGCCGGTCTGGATCAGCGTGAGTGATTCGAAGACCTCATCCATCGTTCCGAAACCACCGGGCAGCGCCGCGATCGCATCGGAGTTGATGAGGAACATCACTTTTCGCGTGAAGAAATACTGGAAGTTGACCAGTTTCGGATCTTCGGCGATCACTTCGTTTGCGGTCGTTTCAAACGGGAGACGGATCCGCAGTCCGAAGCTCGCCTCGTGTCCGGGGCCTTCGTGGCCGGCCTTCATGATGCCGTCGCCGGCGCCGGTGATCGACATCCAATTCGCTTCCCCCATCAGTCGGCCGAATTCGCGGGCCGCGACGTAGTCGGGATGATGCTCCGGTGTTCGGGCCGAGCCGAAGATCGAGATCTTCGGACGAAGGACCCACGGTCGGAACACCCGGTAGGAGTAACGGAGTTCTTTCAACGCGGAGTTGATCAACTTCAACTCACCAGTGTGCGAGTCGTCTCGCCCGAGGCGAAGACTGGTCGCGATCATCTGTTCGATCAAGGAGCGGCGCCGTCCATCCGGAAGTCCCGAGTGGTTCTTGGCGAGTTCCCGAATCGCGGCATCGCGGTCATGGGAATCGGGGTGGGGCAGTCGTTCATCGGTCACGAGGCGGGCTCCTTGATCGCTTCCGGGGATTCACCGGTCTCGGTGTCGGCATCGATCGGCGTGGTCGGGACGGAATCGTCTCGATCCTCTTTCATCGGCTCGATATGAGGTGGCGGCACCACCATCGGGAGGGGGGTGAGCGAGATTATCGGATCGCCAGGGGTTCCCGCCACATCGACGGCAGCGAGCGTTCCCGAGACCATCGAGACCAGATCGCTCAGTCCGGGAAGGGTACCCTTCGGGAGGAGCCGAAGCGACCATTGCCAGTCGTCGAGCCTCAGTCGACCATTTCCAGCCATGATGAGCGTGTCTGACTCGAGCGTCACATCCTTCAGCAGCACCTCGCCACCGTCGATCCAGAGATTCGCCTTGGCAGTGGCCATTTCGTCAGCGATGGGTGGCATCAACTGGCCGAGTTGGAGCAACGCGAGCGATCCACCGTCGGCGAGCCGGGCATCCTGAACAAGGACACGGCCGCGGCCGATACGGCTGGATGGCTCGTCCATGATCCCTTGGAGATCGAGCCTGACCGAGAGCCGTCCGGGGAGCGGACCGGGAGGTGGTCCCGGCTCATTGAGATCGCGGGAGATGCCGGCGAGATCCGCGTCATGCACCTGGAGGGCCAGTTCATATCCCGTTCCATCGAAGTCGAAACGGAAGCCGCCACGGACGATGCCTTGGGCGATTGCCCCTTCGATGATGTCAATCTCGATCCCACTGCGGGGGTTTCGGCCGCCGGCGGGGTCGAAGCTCCCAACCAGGAGGACATCATTGACCGAGCGGCCTTCGACGAGAAGGCGATCGATTCTGGCGTCCAGATCGAACGCTGCCGGATCGCCGTCTTCTGCATCGAGTCCCACTTGCAGCTGGCCATTCATATCGGTCAGACGGACGCTTCCGAGATCCCACGTTCCCGATTGGAATTGCATGGCGCCTTGAACGTGGTAATGGACTGGATCGTCGGTCATCGAGGCGTCGGCGGAATCGAGGAATCTGTCGTCGTTCGCTCCACCGTATCTTGCCTCGAGATCTCCACTGACTCGAAGTTTCCCGGTGGACAGGCCACCCGAGCCGATGATGCTCGAGAAGGGCGGCGTGAGGAATCCGATCTCCGGGACGTCGCTATCCGGTGCGTCGATTCTGAAACTTCCTTTGATCAACGGCGCGTCGAAATCGGTGATCCGGAAGGTGAATCGGCAGGTCGTCTCACGTTCCCCGATGAGTTGGAGGGGGCCGATCAAGACGTCGTCGTTCTCCACGATCACTCTGCCATCGCCGGCGATCTGTCCGCCTCCACGGGATTTCGGATCGTCTGGAATCGCGAGGATCGTGAATCGATCGGGACGCAGATCGACGTGGACGCCACGCTCGCCGCCACTGGACACCGAGAATCGACCGTCGAATTCGCCCCGTGGTGATCGTGATCGCCACCACTCGGCGAATCCCTCGCCGATCGCCAACCGGAAGATCTCGTCCATCGCGGGTGATTCGAATCGTCCTTCGTCGATAAAACCGTCGAGATCGAGAATGCCGATTTCCGGCGCGAGTCCATATCCGCCGTCCATTCGGAGTCGGTCCATGATCTCGTTGACTTCGCCTTCTGAGGTGAAACGCACGGCGAGATCATCGATGAAGAGGGCGTCGCCTCTCAACCGGAATCCGCCGCGATCGACGTCGGCTCGAGTCCTTCCCGCGCCGGTATCAAATGCGATCCATGCGGGGCGAGCGTCCAGCGTGATCTCCGACGATTCGTTCTGACGAGTCCAATGCAGGGTCGCGTCGAACGACCCTTGAGGATTCCAGCGGGCCCAGAGGTCGCGAGCGTCTGCGAGAGAATCGGGGGGAACGAGGTCAAGGAGATATTCCTCGACGGCCAGGTCCTGAAGCTTCGCGGTCCCGGAACCAATGCTTGATTCGATGTCATAGGTTCCGTCCGCGGTCACGAACCCCGCCCCTCTCAAACCTGAGAACGATCGCAGTTCGACTTTCTCCTCGTCGACGGTGAGCACCGCGTGGATCGAATCGAGTTTGAATTCCCGTGGCCAGATCAGATCGGCATCGGCAACCTCGTCAACGGTCTCGCGGCCGGGAGCGGCCGATCCGCGTTCGAGAAAAATCGTGAAGTCGAAAGTCGTGTCGCCTTCCGAGTCGGAAGAGACCCGGCCGTGATAGTCCAGATCGCCCTCGAGCCCCATGTCGATGATCGATTGCACTGAGGATGAACGCGTCTCGCCGGGCCATCCGGGAATTTCGGCGGGGGTTCGGCCTTCATCGGACCCCGGCGGGACCGCGGCAAGCAGGGTCGGATTCAAGAGGTCGTTGGTTATTGTGATTTCAAGTTCGGGCAGGACGTCTCGACTCCCTTGGCCATCCCGAG
>CALFOM010000054.1 GCA_937919685.1 uncultured Phycisphaera sp. | reverse complement strand
CATTCGCAACGACGTCATGCACTTCCGCGACCACACCGTCCCGGACGCCTCGATCGACACGCTCCGATCGTTTCGGATGACGGTTCGGGGGTGATGCCGTATCCTAGGGGATTCGCCTGAAGAGGCTGAACAAAGGAGACACCCGACTGTGGAAATCAAACTCGTCCGACACGGCGAATCGCGAGCGAACCTGGAGCCCAGCCACGAAGACCACCTCACCCCTCAGGACTTCGGAGACCATCTGATTCCGTTGACCGATGAAGGCAAGGAACAGGCTCGACAGCGCGGCGGTGAAATTGGGGCCGAGTACATCAAGAATGCCCTCGTCTTCCGATCGCCGTACGCCCGCACGCGCGAGACGCTCGATTGCCTCATCGAAGGCGCGGGCCTGGACCCGCAGGAGATCCGAATCTTCGAGGATCCGCGGCTCCGAGAAATGGAGCACGGCTTCGAAGGCGACTGGGACACGGTCAAGGCGCAGAAGGAATCGCTCCGAGAGCTTCACGGCTGGTTCTTCTACCGCTATCGAACTGGCGAGAGTCCGGCGGACTGCTACGACCGTGTCTCGACGTTCCTCGAGAGCATGATGCGTCAGATGGATCGAAAGAGGAACCAGAACGTCCTGATCGTGAGTCACGGCCTCACGATCCGGTGCTTCGTGATGCGATTCCTGCACCTCGCCTACGAGCAGTTCGACACCATGGCCAATCCGAAGAACTGCGACGTGATCCGAATCACCGCCGCGGCGTCGATCGACCGGCCGGTGTTCACCAGCGGGAATTGGGGAGTCGAGGGGCTGCGTCTTCGCGGTTGAACCGCCGACGCCCGCGCCGCCAACATCCGCCCCAGCCTGGAACCGACCCGCTCCGGCTTCCGGAGATGGCACCCCCACACCGTGATCGCCGAACCGCCAAGGTGGCGGAAACTGGCGGAAACTCGCTGGTCACGTGCGACTTTCACGTCGAATCTCGCTGACCAGACGGCCTGGCGGGTCTCCGGATTCGCGGCGTATCGGCATCCCCGATGGCGATGCCAGAAGCTGCGGTGGATGAAGATCACGGTCTCCAGCCGAGGCAATGGACTTCTGGCTTCATCTCGACAGTGGCTGCCTGAGCGAAAAAACAACTCGACCACCTTCGCTACTTCTAGGTTGCCAGAGCAATGTCCTATGTTCACCCAATCAAGCGGAGTCATCGCCAGCATCAGCTGCAGCATCGAACGAATCAAGATCGATCTCCAAGATCTCAAAGACTCGCTTCTTCACGCCGACGCGATGCTCAATCATCAGATCGATGAGCTTCTCACCATTGATCAACGTGATTGGCGCACCTCCGGCCTCGAAGGCGGCATCTCGTGTCCCCTTCGCAAAGTCGCCGTTCGTGATGATGGAACCTCGGACTGCCCCGAATCGGTGCAAAGAACCCCGAAGTTTGTCGAGGGCTGGTCGCCCGACGTTGCCCTGGATTCTTTTCACTTGAATGACTTCCTTGATCTCAGAAATCCCGACCTGGATGCGCCCTATCACGTCGACCCCACCATCGTTTGACTTGGAAGTCACCTCAACATCTTCGTAGCCCATCGCAACCAGGAGTTCCTTGACAAGATGCTCGAACTGATATGGATCCATGACCGCAAGCTTCTCTTGCAGTTCATTTCTCGTGGATCCTTGATGGCGACGAATAATCGAAAAGATCTCATCCGCATCTTCAACACGCGACTGCCCGATGACATTGGCATCGAATCCTTTGATCCAGTCGAGCCCGGATTCTGTAACCACATACGAGAATCCCGATCGCTCGACGTAATCACGGTCAATGAGATTCGATATTCGATATCGCATGAACGAGTTGATGGTCGATGCGGCCTTGATTGAACTAGCACGAAGCGCGTATTCCGAAAACACTGGGAGAAGATCCGAACGCCGCACCGGACTCCGAGCCGCGATGGATCGAAGAAGATCGCCGAGCCCCTCTTCCTCATCAAGCCTTCGCACAGTGCCCCCTTCCGCGTTCTTCAAGAAATCTCGACCGTGTTCGGTTATCTGGAGTACTCCACTCCCATCCGGGATCAGAAGTTCGTGATTCCGAATGAGTAGCCAGGACCCCATCAGGTAACGAGGATTCACTAGCCGACCGGTCCCCTCCCAAACCTGTGATGCCAACTCGCGGAGTCGTCCGGACGTCCGCTCGGGAATCCACGTATCCGGATCCTGCCAATCCGCAGGATCCTGAGGCGTCCCGCGCATGGCAAACAGTCCGGACTTGAGATCGAGAACATCGGCCGCGACCATCCCATCAAACACTCTCAAGAGCGGTCGAATCTTCGAATACAGCGGATAGAATGGCGTCTTCATAGCAATTGGCACTCCTCGTCCGCAATGATAGAGCGAGTTCATTCACAACGAGTTTGATCGATAAGGTGAGTCTTGAATTCATGCCAGATCTGCCACCAATCTCCCGTCTTGAAATCGTCGACGTCCGCGAAGTCTGGCGTCACGAGGCCCACGTCTTCACGCCGTGGCTCGCAGCGAACTTGGACCGCCTGGCTGCGGTGACCGGCTTACAGCTCGAACTCGAAGACACCGAAGCCTCCGTCGGGACCTTCTCCGCCGACATCCTTGCCCGCGATGTCCAGTCCGGGGCCATGGTGATTATTGAGAACCAACTCGAAGGATCCGATCACAGCCATCTCGGCCAATGCCTTACCTACCTCACGGGGCTTGATGCGAAGGTGATGATCTGGGTCGCCACGAGTTTTCGCGAGTCCCACCGATCCGCCGTTGACTGGCTGAATCGAAACACGACCGATGAGTTTGCGTTCTTCGCGGTGACTGTTCAGGCCGCTCGAATTGACGACTCCGCCTACGCACCACTTTTTGAAGTGATTGCAAAACCGAACCACTGGGAACGCGAGCTCCGAGCCGCGAGCGGAGTCGGCTGGCAACGACACATCGAGCGATGGAAGGCTTTCTGGGCTGCGGCGATCGAGCAACACCCCGCAGAAGCCGAACGCAGCTATCCCATCACGCCGGCGAGTAACCGCTGGAGAGATCTCGAAGACCTTGGCCTGGTTCTCTCTCTTTATGTCTCGACAAACTCAGTGGGCTTGTTCATCCGCGGCCCGCGCGGCATGCCGTCGGTCGCCCTGGCGGATCGACTCAGGCCTCAC
>CALFOM010000053.1 GCA_937919685.1 uncultured Phycisphaera sp. | reverse complement strand
TCTGCATGAAATGGCGGCGACTCGATGGAGTGAGATTTCATCATCAATCACCATCGGTCGGTGGGTGGCCACGACTTCCCACGCAGCTGAGGACGTCCGCGCGATGGTCATCGGAGACGAAGAGAATAATGTTCGGCGGTTTCGAATCACGGGCGATCGCAGTCGACGCTTGCAGAAACAAGATGGCGAGTGCGAGGAATCGGATCATTGGTCATTCGCTGCCGTGGGCGCTGGTGTAGACGCCGCGTGAATTGCCCTCACGGCGATTCGCGCGACCATCAGGCTGACCATCATCGAGATCAGGAGGCCGCCGTACAAGGTGATCTCATGAATCAAAGAATCCCCGGCCACCGGAGGATCCCCGTCTTTCAATCGGGTCGCCAGATCGGCAGTGTGTCGGGCCGCGAAGCCCAGATAGACGGTTGAGAAGTTACCTGGGAACATGCCCAGGCAGCTGATGACATAGATGCGAAAACGAATCTTGCTGACCGAAAAGAGCCAGCAAAGCAAGGTGTAGTTCAACGGGGCGAGTCGAAGCAGAAAGATCAGTTTCAGACCACTGTCTGATGCGGCATTGTCGACCGCTTTGATCTTCGGATGTCGGGAGAGAATGCGGGTGACCGGATCACGCATGACCCGTCGGCCGAGCCAGAAGATCGCGATTGCGGTCAACGTGCCGGCAACCACGACCCAGAGCAGTCCCCACCACAGGCCGAAGATGGTTCCCGCAGCGATCGCCAGCACCGACTCGGGAAAAAATAGACTGGTGGCCACGAGGAAGATGCTGATGAAGAGCACGGGACCCCAAGGTCCCAGTCGCTTCAAGGCGTCGTCAAGGTGGGCTTCCTGCGGTTCGATCCAGGTCTGCCAGACCAAAAAAATGGCCCCGAGAAGCAACAATGCCGCGAGGAGTTTGATGGCGAGGCCGGACCAACTTCGGTGGATGGTCGAGACAGATTGATCATCAATCTCGAGGATCGGGAGATTAGAAGAAGGTTGATCGAGCACGTGGCCAGACTACCGTTCCCGGCTGCTTCGAGTCGTCTTTGGGCCTCTCAGGGGCATGGCCCCCAAAGCCCGAGCAGGAGGCCGAGATCGGCCCCGTTAATAACACCGTCGCCATTCAGGTCGGGAGGGCAATCCGCCGAGGTGCAGGGTCCCCAGAGCGCGAGAAGTACGCCGAGATCCGCGCCTCCGACGGTGCCGTCGCCACTCAGATCGCCTGGACAGAGGCACAGGTCATTCTCTCCGAGATCGATGAACGGGCCGTTGATTTGGTCGGGCGTGTTGTCGCACAGAGTGACTCCGCCGAGTGCGATCGGCGGTGATCCGAATCGGGTCTTGATCCCGCCGCCCACCTTGTTGGCGTGATTGAACGTGATCACGGTCTCCTCAACGATCATAGGTTTGGTTCGCGAATTCGCGAACCAGTAGATTCCACCGCCTTGGTAGGCGACGTTTTCAGTCATGGTGCATTCGTGGACGAATGGTTCTCCGAGCACGAATTTGGTGGCACCACCGTGATTCACGGCGCGATTATCGATGAAGTCGTTCCGGCAGATCCGTGCGGCGCCGTTGAAGGCGAAGAGGCCGCCGCCGTCGGAGCTGGCGAAGTTGTCGACGAAGACGCAGTCCGCGATCGTGGCTTCGCTTCGGAGCAGATAGGCGCCGCCGCCGAATCCGGAACGATTGCCAACGAATCGGCAAAACTCGATCCGAGGATCCGAATCGATCGCCAGAAGGCCGCCGCCTGCGAGGATGTTGGCGTTTCCCGGAAGTCGAGAACCGGCGACACCGTTGGCGATCGTCAGGAAGCTCACCACGGTATTCGGAGTCTGCTCCCCGCTGATTCGGATGACGGAAGAAGTGAGTCCAGAGCCGTCGATCACGGTCTTCGAGGGATCCTTGCTCGTGCCCGAGATCACTAAGTTCTTGGTTCCAAGGTCGATTGTCTCGTTGTAGATGCCGGGCAAGATCAGAATCGTCGATTCGTCCGGAACGCCATCGATGGCTGACTGGATCGTGCTGTAGTCGCCGGTGCCATTGGCGTCGACGGTGACGGTGTCACCGAAGACCAAGCCCGAGAAGGCAACGGCCAGAGCGGCTGGGATAAGGGAAGATACGGTCATGATTCACTTGCTCTCTTTCGCGCGCAGGCAGGGCGAGGTGATGTGGAAGGGTCTTCCCTCCCAGAATATCATGATGTGGCGGATGATCAAGAATCGACGGTCTTCGAGGCGGTGGGAGCCCGT
This sequence comes from uncultured Phycisphaera sp., assembly GCA_937919685.1. GTDB lineage: Bacteria > Planctomycetota > Phycisphaerae > Phycisphaerales > SM1A02 > UBA12014. Next base: position 5,552 of record CALFOM010000053.1, on the reverse strand, counting down.
CAAGAGCGGTTCTTATCCGCCAGCCGATTCCGCTGAACCACGCAGGTGCCGAGATCGATCTCTTGGCCACCAGGATTCACATCCCGTGCGACCGTTCGAGACTCGGCTCCGACGAAGGTTTTTAGCGAGGAAGGACGGTGACGAAGACCGGCCGAACCGACTCGATCTCGATCACTCTTCCCGAGGAGTCGATTCGGACGATCTTGACCGGCTTGGATCGATCCACTGCGATCCTGGTCTCCATTCCGATGGCCCGCAGGTCGCCGACCGTGACGCGACGCGTATGACGGTCCACCGCCGCGTCGTCGCTCCAGATGAACGTCCGGTGCGAATTGCAAGCGGCGGGTCCGCTCGCCGGTGCGGGTTCATCGAGGATTAATTCGAGATGTGGAATCACTAAGCCACCACCCCTGGCAGTCGGACGCGAAGCACTCTCGCGGGTGTCGAGGCGAACCGTGCGGGCGGTGCAGTCCGGCTCACCCCAGCTCGTCGTCAATGATCGCCAGTGTTGGCCGATCGCATCCGCGTGACTCCGTCGGGCCGCGAGTTCTCCGCCGAGGAGGGCCGTGGTTGTTCCGATGATGGCGGCGATGATCAGCCAGGTGGTGACCGTCTTGCTCATGATGGGCGGGCGAGGGGACATATCGGTTGCATCGGTCGATCACCATTGGCAGTCCACTGCGGTTCGTGGAGTGCTCGGGATCGGTTCGGGGCAGGGATAGAATCGGGGGTCGGGTCCGGGAATCCGTCGCCCCTTCGCCGTCTTCTTCGGGAAGACCGCAGTACGATGCCGCTCCCATGGGAAGACTTGCAGACATGTTCGCTCGGCGTGGGTCCGATGGATCCTCTGCAGTCATGCCATTCGTGGTGGCGGGCCATCCGGCACTCCCGCAGCTCGGTCCGATTCTTCGAGGGCTTGAACGCGGTGGCGCGGATGCGGTCGAGATCGGGATACCGTTTAGTGATCCCATCGCCGATGGGCCGCTCATTGCAGCGGCGATGCACGATGCGCTGGAACTCGGGGTCACCGTCGACGGGATTCTGTCCGAGGTGAGGACGATTCGACCGTCACTTGAAATGCCGATTCTCGCGATGGTGAGCATTTCGATCGTGGATCGACTCGGCCGAACCGACTTCGTCGCGTCGCTTGCCTCCGCGGGTTTCGATGGGCTGATCGTTCCTGATGCGGACCTAAACGTCGTCGCGCCACTGGTCGAGGCTGCGAAAAGTCACGATCTCGCCTTCAGCACGCTGCTTGCGCCCGATACGGCGCGGGAGCGAGCGATCGTGATTGCGTCGATGGCTCGCGAGTTCATCTACCTGCTTGCGAGAAAGGGACTCACCGGAGAGCACCGCGATGCGCCGGACCTTCGGGACCGTATCGCGGAGATTCGCGAAATCACCGATCTTCCGCTTGCCGCCGGATTCGGCATCTCGACGCCAGAACATGTGAAATCCGTTGTGCGAGACGCGGACGCCGCGATCATCGGCTCCGCGCTGGTTCGTGCGATCAATGATGCGGCGCGATCCGGGGACGATCTTGGTGATGCAGCCATGGATTTCATCTCGCCGATGGCGTCCGCCGCCCACGGTGAACAAGGGGCGTCGGGGAGTGGCAGAGTCCATATCGATTGATCCTGAGCCTCAAGAAACTCACCCGGTTTCGGCATCCGAGGAGTCGTTTGCGAGGAATCATGGGGAGATTTCGAAAACGAACTCTTGATTCGATCCGGTAGCGAGTACGCCCTTCAAGGTGCCTTTTACGCCGTTGAATTGCGGGAACCAGACCACACGGCTCGCTGCGAAAAAATGGTCGTTCCGAAGTATAGAATTTCGTGTCTTCGGTCGACGTTACGGTTAGAAGTGATTTGAATGACGATCGAACCTGATTCGGATTGTCAGCTTCGAAATCTTTACTAGGGGTAAGTCGAATGTTCAACCACGTATTGCTCGCAAGTCTTCTTCTTGTGCCTTCGATGTCGGCGATCGCCGGCGATGGCGGTGCGATTCTCAAGATCGCCAATGTGAACGCGACTCGTGGCCAGACGGTCGTGGTCCCTGTCGGTACTGAGACAATGGACCTCATCGGTGGTTTCGGCTTCAACGCGATGCCGGTCGGGTTGACGGTCGAAGACGTGATCTACAACGGCCCCATCTTTAGCAATGGCTGGGAGGGCTGGGACAACGCACCCTCTGACAACGCGCGAGTCGATGCGGCCTGTATCTTCACCGAGGATCAAGTCGCTCCGGGCGATCATCCGCTCGTCGGACTGCTGATCGAGGTTCCGGATTTTCTTGAGCCCGGGACCGTCATCCCCATCTTGCTGGCCAATGTTCAGTTCTTCAATTACGATTTCTCTATTCCCACGCTCGAGACGATTGACGGAAGCATCACGGTGTTTCGCACGGCAGATCTGAACGGAAACGGCGTCGTCGATTCGGCAGATCTGGGTCTCATGATCGCGGGTTGGGGAGCGGTGAAGAAATCAGCCATCGCAGACCTTAACGGGGACGGCATGGTCAATGGATTGGATCTGGGCCGTCTTCTCGATCGCTGGGCAACCGAAGGCTGATCGTCTCCGTCGACGGTCGCGAGCATTGATTTGAGCCCCATTCGGGAGCATGGTCAGGTCGGCGACGTCGTTTGCTGTAACGCTGGAACCAATCGACGAGGTATCCTCGACACATGCCATCAGCAAACTTGCAGCAAGAGATCTCCCAAGCCGCGTCCATAATGAATTCAGGGCGGCTGGATGCGGCAGAAGCGGCCACTCGAAGGTTGCTCAAAAAAAACCCTCGGCACGTCGGCATCATTCGGTTGCTTTCGTTGATTTGTCGGCGGGGCAACAAGATCGCCGAGGCCGTCCAGTTGATCGGGAAGGCTCAGAAGATCTCGCCGGGTGATTCGCAGGTCTGGATCGATGCCGTGCAACTTTGCAAGATCCAGGGCAGGTTCCCCGAGGCGGTGCGGTTCGCGAGGAAGGCCACTTCGACCGCACCGAAAAGTGAGGAAGCATTCGGATTACTGGCCATCGCGATGGTATGGAACGGTCAGTTCGACGACGTCCTCGAGATGCTGCAACCTCGAATCGAGGCTAAAACGCTCACGCTGCCCATGTTCCAGGCGCTCGTGGAAGCGCATCATCACCTGAAGAACTGGGAGGAGACGGTTCGGATCGCCGCGTCGCTTCCTCCAGAATCCAACAGCAACGTTGGTCGTGATGTCCGAAGAGACATCGGGATGATGCATGCCGCGGCGCTGGAGCGGCTCAAGCGGCAGCCTGAGGCAGTTGAGGTCATTCGTCAGATGCATGCGGGTGGTTCGGTTTCTTTCGAACCCGAGAATGCGAAGGCATTGAATCGGCAAATTCGATCCATCTGGCAGGCTGAGCGATTCGAATCTCTCGTGGAGAGTGGTTCTTCCAACTCTGAGGTGCCGGTATTCATTCTCGGCATGCCGCGCAGCGGGACGACCTTGCTCGAGCGGATCATTGCGGCACATCCAGCGGCGCACGGCGTCGGCGAGTCGCGATTTCTCGGCATTGCCGTTTTGCAGGTACTAAAACTCGGACGGGCCGGGGTATCCGGCATCGAGGTGCATTCCGTCGCCACCGTCGAACACGATCAGTTGGAGAAAATACGAAGGGCCGCGTTAGTTGAACTGGCGAGCCTGGCTGGTCGTCATGAGCGGATTGTCAGTAAAGATCTTCGGCTTACGCGGTTTCTAGGCATCGCTGGTCGGTGCTTCCCTAAAGCGAAAGTCATCAACCTCACCAGGGCGCCGGCGGACGTCGCGATTTCAATCTGGTCGCACGCCTTCCGCGCCGATGGCATGGGATGGTCGACCCGTTTGGACTGGATCGCCACCATGATGGCGGAGCATGAGCGGATGGTCGAACACTGGCATGGAGTGCTCCCGAATCCGTGGCTGGATGTGGTCTACGAGGAACTTGCCGGTGATCCCGAGCGCGGAATTCGCCGGGTCATCGAGTTTCTCGATCTTCCCTGGGACGAATCCTGTCTTCGCCATCAGGAATCGCGTGGCGGGGCGATCAAACCGACGCATTCTGAATTCCAAGTTCGCGAAGCGGTGAACACACGCTCGATCGGGCGGTCCGCGGGATATCCAGAGGTCGCGGCAGAGTTTCAACGGCATCTCGACGCGGCGCGGAAAGGCGATTGAAGACGGCTGATCCTCGGTTGGGTCCTCCCCGGGGGCGGGGGGTGGGGGGCCATCGTCGCGTGATCTCTAGTACCGACGCATCACGCCGGTGACCACACCCTGGATCTTGCAGTCGCGGACGATGATCGGTTCGAATTCGGGATTCGCCGGCTGGAGCCGAATGGTGCCGTCCTTTTCGCGGAAGAACGTCTTCAGCGTGGTCTCGCCGTCTGGCAGCAATGCGACGACTCGTTCACCGTTTCTCGCCGTCTGACGTTTCTCCACAATCACGTAATCGCCATCGAAGATTCCTTCGTCACGCATCGACTCGCCCTCGACTTGGAGCGCGAACATCTCGCCGTGGCGTCCCTTCCGAGGGCCGAAGATTTCTCCAAGATTGAGCTCTCCGTCATCCTCGCATTTCTCGATCGGGCGCCCGGCGGCGATCCGACCGACGAGCGGGAACGAGAGTTCGTTTTTGCTCGCCTCCTCAACCGGGCACAAAGAGCGAGCCTTGTTGGCATCTCGTTCGAGAGCGCCCTTCGTGACGAGTGCTTCGACGTGCTCGAATACCGTGACTTTGCTCACCTCGAATTCGTCTGCGATCTCCTGCATCGTCGGCGAAAAGCCCTGTGTCTCCCGGTGCGTCCGAATGAAGTCGAGGATGCGGAGTTGTTTGGGTGTGAGATTCATGGCTGGATTCCTGGGTCGGATGTTGGCGAGTCGAGTCGAGGTTTCGTTGATGGATGGCACGGGTCATCGCTTTTCGCTGTTGCTCGAGGGTGGCGGTGGCGAGCAGTCTGGCGAGCCGGCCGCGCGTGGCCAGATGTGGGCGGCCCGGTTGGGAGGCTGAGGCCGGAATCGTCGGCGTGGAGTGGAGCAACTCCACGCCGGACGATTCGAGCGGGGGTTCGGGTCGTTCCATCGATCTCGCGGTGGTGGAGATTGGAGCGTGGTATTGACGGAGTGCGTCGGTGCTGATTTCGATTCGATCAATCCCGAGGCATCGTTCGAGGATCTCCGGATCTTTCGAGGGGACGGCGACGATCTGGTCGCGTGTCAATTCTTGGAACTTCCGGGCGGTCCGGTTTGAGATGCCGATGCGCCGGCGTCGGAGAGGTCGCTGCGGGGGTACGGAGTCCACGAGATCGGCATGGGGCGATGCTGCTGCGGTACGAATCTGGATAAGGCCGATCGCCTGAAGGGCGGTGAGCAACCATGCAATCGGGCCAGCACTGGAGTGGGCTCCGGTTGGTCTTGAGACCAAACGGCCCTGTGGATCCGTCAGCGAGAACGGGCGAGTGACCGACAGAAGTCGATCGTTGGAAGGGACGATTCGTCGGATGTAATCGCCGCCAGGGCCGAGTTGAACGAGAGGCATGGTCATCGA
>CALFOM010000052.1 GCA_937919685.1 uncultured Phycisphaera sp. | reverse complement strand
TTCAAAGCGGGTGAGGCGATTCGAACGCCCGACATTCACGTTGGCAACGTGACGCTCTACCACTGAGCTACACCCGCGATTGCAATCGCGTTGGATTGTCTCCCAGCTGGTTTCCCGACCGGGATGAGGAGTATACAACGCTCCTTCGGGCCGACAAGTCTCGGCAGAATTCCGAGGCAGGTCCTGGTTCGGATGGCGGGGCGGGACCGGATAACCCCGATTCGGCGTTTGGGCCGCGGGGGGCGTCGCCGGGCGGGATTCCGGACGCCGATCGCCGCCCACTATCATGCACGGCGACCCCGCATGCCCGGCGATCGAGCATGCACGCCGATCGAGCATCCGCCCCGACGTCCCCGACCTCAAACCGCGGCCCGATTCGCAGTTTCAAACCCCCGGAGTTCAGACATGTTCCAGCGTCGTTCCCGAATCGCCCGTGGCCTTCTGGCCGTCTCGCTGCTCGGATCCGTCGGCGTCGCGGCAGGGCTGTCCTCGCCGGCCCTGAACGAAGCCTCGGCCACGAGCGCGAATCCGGCCACGACCACAGCGCCCGCCGCGGCACCCTTGACCTTCAAGCTCGACCCGGTGCACTGCATGGCACTCTTTCGCATTCACCACGTCGGCGCCGGCCGGTTCTGGGGGATGTTCGATGACGTGAGCGGGACGGTGGTCTACCCCGAAGACGGCAGCACCGCGCCCACCTTCGATGTCACGGTCAAGGTCGAGAGCGTGCATACCGGCACCGAGAAATTGAATCGAACCATCATCGGCCCGCAGTTCTTTGATGCCAAGGAATTCGATTCGATTCGATTCGTCTCCACTGGCGGGAAGTCGACCGGCGACAAGACCTGGGAAATGACCGGTGACCTGACCATGCACGGGGTGACGAAACCAATCACCGCCATGGTCGAATGTACCGGCGTCGCAGGGAATCCGGTTCAGAAGAAAGTCGGCTTCGAAGCCATCTTCACGGTCAAGCGGTCGGAATTCGGAATGAACTGGGGAGTCAAGAACAAGGCACTCGGCGACGACGTGCGAATGGTCGTCGGGCTCGAAGGCGACTGGGTCAGATGAGCCGCCGCCGCGCCGGCAAACGATTCAACACAGGGAACCCCGTACCGTGATTAAGACCGTCATCCTTTCGATGTTCCTTCCGATTCTTGCGGGCGGTGGGCTGGTGGCGCTTTGCTGGCTCCTGCCGCCGCTCCGAAAATGGAAATGGCTCTCCGGCGTGACCTACGGGCTCGGCCTCGCGGTGGGGGTCTTTGCATCCTTCGCCGCAGAGAACGGCATTCCGGAATTTCCGCCGACCGAGCGCAGGCAGTGGCTGGGGCTCGCAGCGGTACTCGCTGCGGTCTTCGCGATCTTCGGCTCGGCGACGGGCCAGCCGGGTAAGGAGCGATCGTGGCCGTCGACGGAACTCTTCGCGGTCCTGGCCGGCGCGGTCGTCGCGTGCCTTCCATTCTTGGTGCAGTGGGGAGGCGGTGAACTCCGGCCGTACTTCTCGGGCGCCGGTCCTGCGGATCAGATCGCGATGGGTCTGGCCGTGACCGTGGGGTTCCTCGCCCTCGACCGGGTTGTGGAATCACGCCCCGGCGCGACGCTTCCGCTGGTGTTGTTCATCACGTTTGCGGGATTGGCGCCGATTGCCGATGCAGCGAGTTGGATCACGCTGACCTTTATGTTCGCCGTGGCCGCGGGCATCAGTCTGATCGCCGCCATCGCCGCACGCTTCGGTGGTGCGCCTTCCATCGGTCGAGGCGGACTCCTGGCCGCGGTGGTCATTTTGGTCTTCCTTCCGGCCGCCGGATATCGACAGACCTATGGCGAGTTTCCATGGTGGACGTGGGGGTTGGCCGCGGCCGCGCCTCTGATTCTGCTTCCGCTGGAACATCCCTGGTTTGGAAAACTCCCCGCATGGGGTGGGCTTGTGCTTCGTTTGGTGCTGGTGGCGGCGATCGTCGGCACGGCGGTCATGGTTGCCTTGCAGGCGAGCGGCGGAGTGGACGCGGCGAACGACTATGGTGGTTTCAACTGACTCCACCTGATCCTGAATCGAATCATCATTTCACGGAATCCGATCATGCTCCCTTCCAGATATCGACACCGCGCTCCGTTCGGCCGATGGATTCTCTGCGGAACAATGGTGGTCTTCGGCGGCGCCGCGCTGGGCGTTTCCTCGGGCTGCGCGACCAGCGGACCTCCCAAGCCGGTGGTTGTGAATCAGGTCTCTCCCGAGTCGTTGCTCTTCTCCCTCAAGAGCGCCGCGCAGCAGTCCTACAACCGATATCTCACCGCGATGAAGTCGGTCACCGACTGCGAACGCCTGCCCGACGTGTGCCGTCTTCTTGAAGCACGCAACGACGCAGCAACGGAGTTGGTTGAACTTCGGGATGCGATGGCGGACAGATTCGGTGCGGAGGGCAAGCAGGCCGGGACGATCATGCTCCGATCGGCGTATGCGGAGAAGTTCGAGGAGATCGAGCGAGCGTCGGTCTATTCAAGTGACGGTGATCTCGCGATTCTCAGGATCGGCACCGAGATCTACCGGATGCGGCGACAACCCACGGGATGGCGAATCATTCAGTTTCCCAATCCGCCGTACGATCCAGCGTCGTCCGCCGACGCGATCGAGATTCTGGTGACCCGCGTCAACGCGATTCGTGAAGACGTGCTCGCCGGCCGGGTCAGCGACATGAATCAACTCCAGACCCGCATCGCTGCCGCGATGGGTGGCTGATCGCCCGCGAACCTGTCCAATCCGAAAACGAGACCGCGGCGTGACGATTCAATCGTCACGCCGCGGTTCTGCTTCTGATGGGTGGGTCTTGGCTGCGAGAGGACTTACTTGTCCTCTTCCATGATGCCCATGCCGCTTCGATCGGGCGAGGCTGGTCGCAAGGTTGGCGGCAGGCCCTCTCCGTTCGCGATGGCTTCGAGCATGACCGCGATCGCGGTCTCGAGCTGCGGGTCGCCACCGTCGAGCATCAGACCGGGATCGTCCATCACTTCGATGTCAGGATCGACGCCGTGGCCTTCGATGCCCCAGGTACCGTCGGTCTCGTAGAAGCCGAAGGTGGGGACCGCGGTGTATCCACCATCGATTAGTCCGGGGTTGCCCGAGATACCGACCAGTCCGCCCCAGGTACGCGTGCCGATCAGCGGTCCAAGGTTGTTGTGCCGGAAGAGCCACGGGAACATGTCGCCACCCGAACCCGCGAGGCCGTTGATGAGCATGGCCTTCGGCCCGGCGTGCACGCCGATCGGCCAACGCCAGTCCTTCGAGTCGCGGGTGGCCCAGTAGTTGGTGACCGGTCGGTTCAGGAGCTCGATGAATCGATCGGGGATCTGACCACCGCCGTTCCATCGTTCGTCGATCACCAGGGCCGGCATGTGCGCCTGCCCGTGATACTGGCGGACGAGATCGCTCTGCCCGTCGCGGCCGGTGTTTGGAACGTAGATGTAGCCGACCTTACCGTCGCTCATCTCCGCGACGAACGCTCGACGATTTTCAATCCACTCGCGATATCGCAAGGTGTTCTCGTTGGAGATCGTCTTCACGAAGACCTCCCGCGTGCCGTTGTCGGCTTCCTCGTCGGCGACCGTGAGGACCACGGTGCTCCCCGCGGTTCCGACGAACGGAGCCCACGGATCGTGGTCGAGCCGCATCGGCACACCGTTGACCGCAAGCACCACATCGTCCTCGCCGAGTTCAATGCCCGGCTCTTGCAGCGGACTTCGGGCATCCACGTCCCAGTCGCCGCCACCGAGGACGCGAGAGATTCGATATCCGTCGGGGCGGTCCCCTTCGGCGGGGGCGGCTTCCCATTCGACGCCGAGCATGCCAACGTTCATGGAGGGCTGCGATTCTTCGTCGCCACCGGAGTAGTACGCGTGGCCGACGTTCAATTCCGAGATCATCTCACCGATGATGTAACTCACGTCCTCCCGAGTCGCGGCTTGATCGACGAGCGGGAGGTAGGTCTCGAGCACGGCATTCCAATCAACGCCGTGCATCTCGGGATCGTAGAAGTGATCTCGTTGGATCCGCCAGGCATCGGTCACGAGTTGTCGCCATTCCGCCCGTGGGTCGACCGAGACCAGCATCGGCTTGGTCACGATGCGGTCGCCGCCGTCGCCGGGGCCAGCCTTGCGGATCGTGGGGTTGGATCCGCTCATGACTAGGATCTTCTTGCCGTCTGGGGTGATCTGAAAATTGCCACCCGAACCAGCGGACTGTTCGCTGGGATCCCGATCGCTCATGTCGAAGACCTTGATGCCACCGCCTTTACCGCGTCGCACGTACATCAACTGATTCTTGTGGTTGATGCGGAGGTTTCCGAAGGCGCCCGGTTGAACCGGCAACTGCATGCCACGCGACTCGAAGCCTTCAAGGTCGATCTCGACTGGATCAATGTCGGACTTTTCATCCTTCTTGTCGTCGCCTTCGTCGTCACCGTCCGGGGTGGAGGTTCGAGTGCCACTGATCTCGGCACCGGCACCGCCATCATCGGGTTGTCCCTTGCCGCTGAGGCGCTCCCCGTCGATCTTCAGTTCCAAAGTGACGGTGGGGCCGTCCTCAATGATCATCATCAGGTCGAGCATCATAGAATCGGGATCGAAGGACCCGGAGAGTTCTCCACTGAAGATGGCCGACGACACGGTTCCGGTGACCAGATCATCGGCATTGAGGATGAGGCTGACGGTCATCGGAATGTCGCCCATCTGGGGAATCGAGGCGGTGCATTCCCAGGTTCCAGAGACCGGATCATTCGCGGTCACGTCGGCGTCTTTATCGCCATCTTCGTCATCGGCGTCATCGGCGTCTTTATCGCCTTCTTCGCCATCTTCGTCGTCGGCGTCTTTATCGCCGTCTTCGTCATCTTCGTCATCGGCGTCCTCGTCCGTAGACTCCGCATCGTCGTCGGCCCATTCTTCCTCGTCGCTTTCGGCGAGCCAAGGGCTCTTGACATCATCGCGAAGCGGGACCGCCACCAGTACGCCGCTGTCGTCGTAGATCCAAGTGCCGTCGAGAGAGGAGTAGCTTGGAGAGAAGCGTCGATCACTGGTGAAGTAGAGCCAGTCACCCTTGCGATCGAACACGGGTGATTCGTCATTGAACATGCCGCTGGTGACGGCCTTGGTCTCACCCGAATCGAAGTCGTGCAGGTGAATTCGGGGCATCATCGAGTCGCCGGTGGTGGCGGACCAGGTGATCCAACGACCGTCGGGACTAAAACTCGGCTCGGGGAAGACGCCGCGATCACTGTGTGCAAAGGTGGTTCGCTCGCCGCGCTCGATGTCGATGCGATGGGCATCCCCGGTCTTGTCGGCATAGATGAGATAGGAGGAGTCCGGAGCCCACCACGTGGCGTTCTTGAACGGACCCATGTCGTCGGTCAGTCGGCGAGGCTCGCCCTGACCGTCGCTTTGCCGGATGAAGAGTTCGTACTCGCCCGGTTCATCCGAGAAGTAGGCGATCCACTTTCCATCGGGACTCCAACTCGGCGTTCGTTCAGCCGCCCCGGAGGTCCGGCTGAGGTTCCGAGGACTGCCATTCTTCGCGGGCAGCGTCCAGAGATCGCCTCGGGCGCCGGCGGCGACTCGTTTGCCGGAGGGGGAGATCGATGCGCTCTGCATGAACTCTGAAGCGTCGATCATGCTGGGTCGGAGGCTTGCGGTGGCACCCGGAACCTCAATCTCGACCCGATCTGTGGTGCGATCACGAGCATTGTGAACGTAGAGGTCGGCACCGTTCTGGAAGACGAAGCGGGCGGGGCCGTCATCGTCGGGGCCGATCGAAGGCCATTTGATGTCGTAGTTGGCGAAGTTGGTGAGTTGTTCGTGGTCGTCGCCACCGACGTCGTAGCGCCAGAGGTTGAGTCGGTGTTCCGGCCCGGCGTCCGAGAGGTAGTAGAGATCGTCGCCGTGCCACATGGGCATGGTGTCGGTTCCCTCCCAGTCGGTGACTCGTTTCGACTCGCCGGTCTTGAGATTGACCACCCAGATGTCGCTGGCCATCCCTCCCCGGTAACGCTTCCAGGTTCGTCCGTCTCGCTGGTTGGGCGTATAGGCGACCCAGGTCCCGGTCTGGTCGATCGCGGCGTTGGCGCCGTAAGGCATCGGAAGCGATTCTGGCAGACCACCCTGCGCATCGACCCGGTAGATTCGTTCGGCGCGAGGTACGCCACCCATTCCGCGGGCGCTAAAGAGCAGATCGCCATCCGCGGTCCAGTCGCTGAGTCGTTCTCCGGTTGGATGATGCGTGACTCGTCGGGGCATGCCGCCCTTCGTCGGAACGACGTAGAGATCTTGATTCCCGTCGTAATTGCCGACAAAGGCGACCTCGCTGCCGTCGGGTGAGAAGCGGGGGATCGTCTCGACGCCAGCCGGTGAGGCGAGGGGGAGTGCCGTGCCACCCTCTACCGGAACTCGCCAGAGGTCGTTGGCGTAGACAAAGACGATCTCGTCGTTGGAGATGTCGGGGAATCGGTACATCGATGCCCCGCCTTCGGTTTCGACGGTCGCCATGACCGAATGCTCGACCGAATGCCCGACCGGATGCTCGACCGGAGTCGAGGCGGAGACCGTGGCGCCGGTCGAGGGCATGGCGATGAGGAGAGCGATGGTCGCGCCTCCGGCGAGCAGGGCGGCAATCGCCGGCTTCATGATGAGCATGTACTTCTCCGAGCGTCAGGTGAAACGGGGCCGGGAATCGGCGGAGGTGGGCATGGAAATTGGGATTCAGCACTGGGCCGTTTCGTGGCGGTGGGCTGATCTTGCAGATGGCGGGCATCCTGCGTCACTGGATTCCCGAAAAATAACTCGGTAGATCCGCAGGAATACGGATGCTACCGAGCTGAAGTCAGGAGGATGCGGACGGGGGGATTTTCAGGCGTCCGGGGCGGGAGCCTGAGCGATGATCGGCACGGAACCCTTTTCGCTCTTCACGACGCCGCCGGGGCGTTCGACCGTGACAGCGAACAGGTACGGCTGGTCGACTCGAAGCGGAAGCTTGATCGGGATCACGACCTCGCCCTGATCGTTCACGTCGAAGACGCCGCCATCCACGGGATGGACGTTGTCCGCCAGCGGGGTCGGGTTCTCGGGATCCGGCTCACGTTCCTGATCCCAGATCCAGAGTTGGTACTGCTGGATGCGTGGGTCGTTGGGCTCGAGGCCCTTGATGAGCATGTAGCCTTCCTGCGACTCCGGGCTGAAGGTCACGTAACCGGTGACGCCCTCGGCCGGATTCACAAGGCCCGGTGCCCAGTCCCAGCGGACGGCGTCGGGATGCGTTTCGACCCATGACACGAGTTGGGTCCCGTTTCGGATCGTCGGCGTGATGGGCTGCCATGCCATGACTGCCACTGCGATGGCCGCGGCAGCCGCGACCCAACCGAGCCAGCCCATGGTTCCACTGGACGTCGAGTCCGGGGAGATGGTCCCGGCCAGTTCGCGGGTCGGCGAGGTCTCCGATGCGATCTCAGCATGAACGGCTTGTCTGATTCGATCGGCGGCGATGGAGGACATCGGTTCCGCATCAACGGTTGCATTGGTCGCATCATTGAAGGCCACGGCCATCTGAGCGACGGCATCATCCATGCAGTCGCCGCGAACCCAGGCGTTGCTGCGAAGGAGCTCCTTGAGGCGATCTGTATCGGCATCCTCGAGACCAAACAAGGCTCGGTCCGAGAGAAGCTCGAAGAGTTCTTTGGAGGGGAGTTCGAGACGATCGTCTCTCTCATCTCTAGGATTGTCGTCTTGATGGTGAGTCATGAAGCACCTCCAAAGGCGCCGACCGCGTTTTTTCTTCCGAAGCCGTTGGCTTCGAGGAGTTGTCGCAGTCGGATCAGTCCTCGCCTGGCATGGGTCTTGACGGTTCCGAGGGGCATTCCGGTCGTGGCAGCGATCTGCTCATGGGACCGGCCATGATGAATCGCAAGACTCAGAACCTGACGTTGTTCGGGCCGAAGTCTCTCGAAGGCTTCGGAGGCGATTCCTGCCTCCTCGGCGATCTCGAGATGCAGGTCTGATGATTCGGGTGCCGGCGACGACTCGTTTAGGGCCACTGGTTCGGGCCTTCGAGTCCGTCGTCGAGTCCGATCAATCAGCCGACGTCGAGTGATCATGGCGACAAAGGTGGCTTCGCCAGCAATCGACGGGTCGAACCGGGATGCAGTCTTCCAGAGCTCGATAAAAATCTCTTGCACCGCGTCTTCAGCTTCTGCGGTCGTCGGGCAGGATCGCCGAGCCAGTGACCACACGAGGCCCCCGAATCGACTCATCATCTCGTCGACGGCACCTGGTTCATTTCGGCCAACGCGTTCCAAGATGGGCGTCGTTTCTTCCACGGTGACTTGCATTCCTCCTTCTTGGCGATGGGATGACCCTCGGATTCGCCTTCGAAGAAGTGTAGCGGGACGTCCGCGGGAATCGGGGGCGAAGCGCCCCCGACTCCCATAGTTGTTGAAAATTCCGGTCAAAGTGACCATCCTTCGGGGCGAGTGCGATCACTCGGGGATGATGACCGTGTCGACGACGTGGATCACGCCGTTGGACGCTTCGATGTCGGTGGCGATGACGGTCGCTCCGCCGATCATGACCTTGCCATCCTTGACGGAGATCGGGACCTTGAAGCCACCGACGGTTGGGGCCATCTCGAGCTTGACCACCTGGTCGGCGTAGATGCGTCCGGAGATGACGTGGGCAAGGAGAATGGCCTTCAATCGATCCTTGTTTTCCGGGAGAAGAAGTGACTCAACCGTTCCCTTGGGGAGTTTCGCGAAGGCGGCATCATTCGGAGCGAGCACGGTGAATGGTCCCTTGGTCTGCAGCGTGGCCACGAGGTCTGCGGCTCCAAGTGCGGCGGCAAGTGTCTTGAATGTGCCGGCTCCGATGGCGACACCGACGATGTCCCGCTTCTCGGGGATCATGACGGTGTCGATGACGTGGATGACTCCGTTCGATGCTTCGACGTCGGTCGCGACGATCGTGGCGCCTCCGATAGTGGCTTTGCCATCTTTCATGACGATTTTCGCCCGCTCGCCGTTCACGGTGTCCACGTACTTCTTCTTGAGGACGTCAGATGCCTCGAGGCGTCCGGGCACGACGTGGTAGGTGAGGACGGCCGCGAGGGCAGCCTTGTTCTCGGGCTTGAGGAGGGTCGCGACGGTGCCGTCGGGAAGTTTCGCAAAGGCGGCGTCCGTTGGGGCGAACACGGTAAATGGTCCCGTGCTTTGGAGCACTTCAACGAGACCTGCGGCCTTGGCCGCAGCGATCAGCGTGTTGAAGTCTCCGGCGGAGGAGGCGACCGCAACGATGTCGTTGGCGACGCTCGTTCGGGCTCCGGCAAGCGTTTCTGGCATCTTCATGTCGCAACTCTGGCCACTGCTGGCGAGGGGGTTGGTCAGGATTGCGGTCGTAATAAGTGCGGTAATCATCATTGGAACGGTTTCCTTTGCCAGAGATCGGTGATCGATCGTCATTTCTGGCGGGCGGTTATTCTGAATGTTTGACGGGGTGCCGGTATCGGCTTTCGAGGTTTCGAGGCCCCCGTGATGACGGATTCACTCTTTCACCCCAATGAAACTACGCGGAAAAGTCGCCATCTCGGTCATCGTCCCACTCGCCCTCTTGCTGGCGGTGGTGGTCCGTGCCGACCTGATGGATACGCGGGCCCGACTTCTCGAAGCCGGTTCCGACGGGTTGCGTCGATCGACGAGAAATACAGCGTCCATTCTCGAGGGGCAGTGCAATCGCATCGCCCAGGTCGCGGACACCGCGTCGATTTCGGTGGCTGACATCAAGGATTGGACGCGAGATGAGTTGTTCGGGCTTGCCCACGGAATCGTGGCCAGTGACACCGTGCTGCTTGGATTCGGAATCTCCTTGGAGGCGGATTCGGGACCGGAGAATCGTGGCGCGTTCTGCGGCTATGCACAACGGACGATCGGCGGGATCGAGGAGATCGATCTCAGCAAGAAGCTCGACATCGAGCGGTTGCCCAGATATCAGCGACTTCGTTCGACCGAGGATTCGTTCTGGGAACGATTAGATAAAGAGAGCAGCGATTCGGAAACAGACCTGATCGTCTACCTCACGCCGGTCATGGCCGAAGGCAGGTTCCTCGGGGGCGTCATGGTCGACATGGAGGTCAGCAAGTTCGCGGCCATCGTCGAGAACGCCGGGCTCCAGAGCGAGGAATGGGGGGTCGTCGATCATGACGGCAACCTGATCGCCGCGAGCGACGGCGCGCTCAAGGAACTTCGGGGGCGCGACTCGATCAAAACAATGGAAGTTCGCCGCCTCGATTCGAAGGGTGGGGATGCCCCATTCGCGATGCTCGACCTCGTTCATCGATCGGAGAAGGGCGAGGTGTTCGTCGAGAAACTCGCTTCGAACGACTATGGAGACGATGACCGGATGGTCGCTTTCGCGCCATTGGAGTCCACGGGCTGGGTGCTGATCTCGGGGCGATCCTTGGAAACGATGACGCAGGCGACCAACGGCCAGGTGCTCCGGCGGGCGATCGGCCTCATCGCGATTGCGGTGACCGCAATTGCGATCGTGCTGTTCGGTACCTGGTGGGTGATCCTGAAGCCGGTCCGCCGGATCACGGGCGTTCTCGACCACGCGGCGTCGGGTGATCGCTCGGCCCGAGTCGGTCTCAGCGGGCATGACGAATTGGCGATCCTTGCGAATGCGCTCGATGATGCGCTGCCGAGACTGGACGAACTCGCTCGGACCCAGGCTTCCCTCGATGCCGCTCGGGTGGTGCAGGAGTCCCTGTTGCCATCCGAACCCCTTCACAAGCGCGGCGTCGGTATCGCAGGGCGGGTGATCCCGAGCGAGCAGACGGGAGGCGACTATTTCGACTTCGGCGTACTCGATGACCATCGGATCGCCATCGGTCTGGGTGACGCCACCGGTCACGGCATTCCTTCCGCGTTGTTCGTCGCGACCGCACGCGCCTACGTTCGAGCGTCGATCTTCACCGAGCCCGATCTGGCGTCGGCGATTGCACTGGCGAACCAGCGATTGACCGACGAATCTTCGGCCGGTCTCTTCATGGTGCTCTTCTCGGGGATCGTGGACACCACCGCGGGTTCTCTCGAAGTTGCCTCGGCGGGACATCCCGGCTATCTGCTTCGCCGTGAAGACGCGGCGTTTCAGGAGATCGAAGCCGGGGGCATTCCGTTGGGAATCCAACCGACGACGTACCGGTCGACCGTGATCGATGGGCTGGGATCTGGCGACGTGCTCTTCCTGGCCAGTGACGGCGCCTGGGAATGTCGAAATCCCGCCGGTGAACTCCTCGGCCTCGAACGTTTGTTGGCCGAGGCGGTGCGTCATCGGGATCGCTCGGCCGAGGAACAGGTCGCCGCCTTGTTCGATTTCGTGAGTAACTGGGCTTCGGGTCGCCCGCTCGACGACGACTGCACCATCGTCGTGCTGCGATTCGATTGAACGCTTTCGAGGTGCTTGACGAAGAAGGGGCGTTCACCCGAGGAGCATCAAAATCGCCCAAGCGTCAGTTTGAAAGTCGCCGGTCGACAGGCTCAGCCGAGGCGCCAATGGCGCAGCGCAGATCCGCGATCAAGATCGAAACAATGACTCTCCGAGTGCAGAAGCAAGGCCCCGAGCCGAAGCTGGGGGCCTTGTCGATCGGTCATGCATGATTGATGGTGGTTCTGTCAGGCGTCGAGCACCGGACTATTGCGATTGGCAATCTGCCACTGGGCATCAGTCACCAAGCCGTCCTTCTTCCACCTCGCCAGAGCGACCGCAAGAGATTCGTCAGGTCCGAGGTACGGCATGAAGTTCAGCGTGTCCATCTCCTCATAGCTCAGAAGATGCTTCCGCCGGCACGCCCGAAGCCAGGCTTGCTCCATCCTTTCAACGCGATCGTGGAGGTCGCAGATGGCATCAATGATCCTGGGGTTTGTCGGGTCAATCGGCATCGTGGTTCGTTCTCCTGTTGTGGGCTTTTGCCCGTTGTCTTGATAGAGAAGACTACGATTCGAATGTCGATTCGCTCGGCGGGCATTCACCCCATAAAGGTCTGCCCCGGAGTCTCCCTGGCCCGCATCGAGTGCTTGCGTCCTCCATGAGTCTCCAGCAGTACTCCCGTGCAACGTCATGAGCCGGCAGATCATCTAAGCCTCAAGGTCGTTGCCTTGGTGACGCCAATGCGTCCGTCATGCATTTCATGCTTTGCATGCATTCCATGCGTCTTGAGTTTGAGGTGCGTTCTCTGTACATCCATGGCATC
>CALFOM010000051.1 GCA_937919685.1 uncultured Phycisphaera sp. | reverse complement strand
CAGATCTGCAAATGGCGTGAGTGACGTCCGAGAATCACGTTGTTCCAGATGCGCCAGAGAACTCCGCCGTTGGCAGAGGACTTGCCGTTGGACCGGCTTGATCCCCGGAGTCGCCTCGAATGCCGGCAGATTCTGGAAACACGAAGACGAGGCTCTCGGTGTAAAAACCGGGCCCCGACGGAAAATTGAGCATAAAAACATTGATCAGGGGAACTTGACACCGACTTCCATCGAACTACTGTGGACGTGTCTGGTTTTCAGACACTTCACTACGGGCCGCGGCAGGTCCTTCAATATCCGAGCCTTCGCGGGCTTCGCTCAAAGCCACAGTGGACTCATTTCCACCATTGCTTGAGTCCCCGAGAAGTTCCTCCGGCATGCTTCATTCATTCCTTGCCGGAACTCCGCTCACCTGCCCTCATTCGCCGATTCTTCGGCACTCATTCGCCGCCGCCCGAGACATACCGACCAGACGACCCCGCATGGGGCCGTGGTGTATCTCTTGGCGTGAATGCGTTTCAAACCCCGTTCCCGGGGCTTGAACGGGACTTCACAATCCAATTGATCCAACAAGTTGGTCGGGTTCGACGGCGGTAGGATCCCTGTCATCTGCGTCTTTACCTTAGCTTTACCTTGCATGGCCTTCCATAGGTCTTGCATGCAAGGCATGCGACACGACAGAGGGACAACGCTCGGAATCAGTCGATGGCCGTACGGTCGTTTCAATTCCAGGCGTCGGAACTCTCGAAACGCAGTTTGAGATGAATCGCAGATGCAATGCGGATCCGTGAGTCGGAATCGGGTTCAGTCCCGAGCCGGGCATCAGAGGATTTCTCAATCCCACCGCAAGGTTCTCTCCTTCGGTTCTCTCCGAACCGGTTTCAATGCCGATGCCTTCTCCGTTTCAGGAAAGGACACCGGCCGAATACCGGCTGATCGTGTTCATTGCAACGATCGTTCGATCGTTGAATTTCTTTTTAGGCTTGGCTCAATGGAGGCCAAAAAATGCGAAAGCGAAATGGTTTCACACTCGTGGAGTTGCTGGTGGTCATCGCGATTATCGCCTTGCTCATCGGACTTCTCCTTCCCGCACTCTCCCGTGCTCAACAGGCGGCACGGGTCGTCAAGGATTCAAGCGGGATCGCGCAGATTCACAAGGCCTGCCTCATCTGGTCGGCGAACGACTCCGCCGGCTGGCTCCCGAGCCCCGGTCGAATCAATCGATTCACCGATCCTCGAATCGGTCGCCAGCCCGGCTTCGGACCCGAAAACTGGAAGAAGAATTCCACCGGTCATCTCTACTCGTCGATGATCGGCCAGGGCTACTTCAACTCCGACATCTGTATCAGTCCGGTCGAGACAAACCCGGTCGTGGCACAGTTCGGCCAGAATGCCGATGACGGCGCCATCAGTTACGACTACACGGTCATCGATCCCGCGACCGACATCTATTGGATGGGCGACACCGCTGATCCGGTACAGGTCGGCGGCGGAACGGCTCCCGTGGGCGCCGCCAATACGGTCTTCCTTTCGAAGATCAACCGCGCTGCTCCCTATGGCCGATCTCACTGCTCCTATGCCCACCTGCAACTCTGCGGTGATCGAAAGACGAACACTTGGCGAAACAACCAGAGAAGCGATAAACCCGTCTTCTCGACGCGTGGAACCAAATTCGGCGACACGACAACCGACGAGTATCGGAAGAGCTGGACGCTTCTCATGATGGGTCCCGAGACCGAATGGCAGGGGAACATCGTCTTCAATGACAACCACGCCGAGTACTCGAAGAACTTCTTCCCGGCGAATACCGCCTACGAATGTGGCGACCGTGAACTGACCAAGGACAACATCTTTGATTGGGAATTCGAGGACTGCAACACATGGGAAGCCGGCGACACCATTCTCGCAATGAACGAAATCGTGATCGATGCGGGCGGCGGTAACCCCAAGACGACTCCCATCTTCGACGCACAACGCCCCTGATCGACGACCGATCAACCTCTTCGATACGTTTCTGATAACGACTTTTTTCGAACTTTGGAGTTCATAATCATGCGAAAGCGAAACGGCTTCACGCTCATCGAGCTGCTCGTGGTGATGGCGATCATCGCCCTTCTCCTCGGCCTCCTACTTCCTGCACTCGCCAAGGCTCGCGCCACGGCACGCCAGGTCAAGAGTGCCACTCAGTTGAATCAGATCCACAAGGGATTCTTGATCTTTTCGACCAACGACAATGACATTTTTCCCACTCCGGGCCGCATCAACCGTTGCGGCACCACCCCTGGCAAGGGACCTGAAGACGAAAGCGTGAACAGTCACGCCAACCTCTACGGCGCCTGCATTTCGGGCGAATTCTTCACGCCCCAGTTGCTGGTCGATCCCAGCGAAGCTTCAGGCAACGTCGCCATCGCTTCGACCTATGACATCGAGCGGTACAGCCCTCCGGCCGACGTCTACTGGGATGATCAGGACTTCTCGCGATTCAAGGCCGATCTCGAAGGCACTTGCAACACGAGTTACGCCACCATGCTCCTCTACGGGAATCGCAAACCCCGCCAGTGGAAAAAGTCGATGGATTCCAAGTACGCCGTTGTCGGCAATCGAGGCGTCGAAGATTCCAGCCTCAATGAGCAGGACTATCTTGGCTCGAAGACGCTGTTAATCCACGGGAGCCGCAAGGAGTGGATCGGCAACATCTGCTACAACGACAACCATGTCGCACTGTCGCGAACGTTCGCGCCTGACAGCCTTGCCCAGATCAACAGCAACGGCACTGTCGTCGACGACACCCTCTTCGCCGAAGATGTCGATCTCGACGGAGAAGGCGAAGACGTGTTCCTCACGATGAGTGACACGGGATCTGCCACCGGCAACTGCGGTCCCTTCCTCTGGGAAGCTTCCCTTTCCTGGGACTGATCCACAGGTCGGATGAAATTCCGTCATTGAAACCCTACTGCCGCCCGCGGATCGCTCCGCGGGCGGCTTTCTTATTCATGGAACGGTCATCGTCGCCGTCGTCTGACGCTACGGTCGCGTCTCCGACGGGCCGCGACGTATCATGAAAGCAATGCTGATCTCCGGGACACATCCGAACCGACCGAGAACGACCCGGATGATCTCCCGGTCCTTCATGGTCGTGGCGACCATCATGCTGCTCCTCGGCGCCGGCGATTCGAATTGGCCGACGCAGACGGTTCCCCCTTCCAATCCGACCACGATCCCTGCAGGCCGAAAAGCCGAGACGATTGCGATTATCTCCATCGATGGCCCCATCGACGGTGTCACGACACGGAGCATCACTCGAAGACTCCAAGAAGCTCGCGAACAAGGCTGTGATGCGGTGGTCCTCGAACTGGACACACCCGGTGGCGATCTGATGGCGACCTTCGACATCCTCGAACTGATCCGTAACAAGGCGCCTGCAAATACGGTGGCATGGGTCCGACCCAAGGCATTCAGTGCGGGCACGATCATCGCCTTGGCAACTCGAGAGATCATCATCACGCCGACCGGCGTCTTCGGCGACGCTGCCCCCATTCAAGGCATGCCCGTGGTCGGACTTCGGCAACTCGCCGCGGCGGAACGAGCCAAGATCGAGGCCCCGCTCCTTTCGGAAGTCGTCTACGACGCCCGTCGACAGGGATGGGACGAGAAACTCGTTCAAGCATTCGTAGCCGTGGATGTCGAACTCTGGCTCATTCAGAATCGAACCAACGGAGATCGCCTCTTCGTCGATGCTGCCGAGTATGAACGGATCTTTGGCGATATCCCGGTGTCCACCCGCCTCACTAGGCTCCCGGCTCCTCCTGCACGAGACCAGTTTTCAGAACTGCTCGGGAGTTTCGAAGAAGACGAGCCCGTCCCATCGGTGGCGGAACGCGACGACACCATCGAATTCGTCCAGGACTTTCCATCGAAGCGCCCGGTGCTCGGGCCGGAGGATGCTCCGAACTGGGTCTTGCTCGGCCAGGTCGTCTCTCCAGACGAGTTGCTTGTACTGCGGGCCGATGAAGCCGCCGCCTATGGCTTCACCAGCGGTGAGATCAACGATGAAGCCGAACTGAGAACATTCTTCGGAGCCGGAAAGACCATACGCTTCGACGAGAACTGGTCGGAACGGCTCGTCAGATTCATGACGCTCTGGCCGGTCCGCGCGATCCTGATCGCAGTCATGCTCGTGGGTTTCTTCGTCGAGATCGCGGCACCGGGCTATGGAGCCTTTGGACTCGTATCACTGGTGAGTCTCGCACTTCTCCTTGGCGCCCCACTGCTGGCCGGAATGGCGGAGTGGTGGACGGTTGCAGCGGTACTCCTCGGATTGATGCTGGTCGCCGCCGAACTATTCGTTCTTCCGGGATTCGGTGTGGCCGGAATCCTCGGAGGCGCGTTCATCTTTGGCGGACTGGTAGGCACCTTCATCGGAGGCCGCCCCTTCGATGACTCGATCCGAGAAGATCTCGTGCGAGGGCTGCTCGCCACCAGCGTTGGATTTCTCGGAGCCGGCGTCGGAATCTGGTTGCTATGGCGCAATCTTCCAAGACTCTCGTACGCTCGTGGGTTGATCCTCGCCGAGCAGGTGGGCGTGATCGCCGACGGCTCTTCGGAGCGGATGGCGCCATCGACTTCGTTCTCCAGTCCCACTGCGATCGCGCCGGGGACGGAAGGCGTTACGGTCACACCACTTCGCACCTCGGGCCGGATCCGGATCGGCGACCGGCTGCTCGATGCCCAGAGCGCCGGGGCCTACATCGAAAGTGGAACGAAGGTGCGGGTCATCGCTTCTGATGAATTCGGCATCAAGGTGGAGGAACTCGAATCATGACACTTCTCGTCGCCTCGATCGGACCAATGCTCGCGCAGACCGCTGCTGCCACACCGCCCGACGGTTCCTGGCTCGCCATCGGGTTCGGCCTCGGCGCACTCGCTTTGGCGATCTTCGTCATCGAACTTTTCGTTCCGACGGGTGGCATGCTGGGCATCCTCTGCGGCCTGACCGTGGTTGCTTCGATCATCAGCTTCTTCTATCACTCGCAAGCCGCGGGCGTCTTCGCCATCGCGAGTTACATCCTGGCCTCGCCCTTCGTCGTCGTGTACGGGGTCAAATTCTGGTCGGGCAGTCGAATCGGCCGCCGATTGATCCTCGGGGGAACCGAGACCGTGGCCACCAAGGGGCTTGATGAAGCCGAGGTCGCCGAAGAGATCGCCCGGCGGCAGAGAGAAGAAACAGAGACCACCGCCGCGTTGATCGGTCGCACCGCCTTCGCGGTGACCCCCCTCCGCCCTGTGGGAGTGATCCGGCTCGATGGACATCGCCGAGATGCCCTGGCAGAGGCGGGAATCATCGATCAAGGGACGGAAGTGCGGATCGTCGAGATCGTCGACAACCAACTCAAGGTCCGCCCGGTGGATCAGGATTCGATTTGAGCGTGCGAATCGGGACGGCGGACCGCATCCGGATAGACTGCGTGAATTCTTCGATTGCAACTCCCTCGTAAGGACCGCCGCTCATGATGGATACTTGGCTGATCGTCGTCATCGTCATCGCTGGCCTTTTCGCCCTCGTCCTGCTCGCCGTATTCGGGCGGTTTCTGAGCCTGTGGATCCAGTCGGTGGTGTCAGGCGCCCCCGTCGGCCTTCTCGACCTCTTCATGATGCGACTCCGAAAGGTGCCGCCATCGGCGATCGTGCTGAATCGAATTTCCGCCAAGAAGGCGGGGCTCGACCTTTCGGCATCCCAACTCGAGGCGCATTTCCTCGCTGGTGGGAACATCGAACGCGTGGTCCGCGCGATGATCGCAGCGGACAAGGCGAAGATCGATCTTCCGTGGGACCGTGCGACGGCGATCGATCTTGCCGGCCGAGACATCCTTGAAGCGGTCCGGACCTCGGTGGACCCCAAGGTGATCGATTGCCCGAGCGCGCACGGCGGCCGATCGACCATCGATGCGGTGGCCGGCGACGGCATTCAACTTCGAGCCCGCGCTCGAGTGACGGTTCGAACCAACATCGCCCAACTCGTCGGCGGTGCGACCGAGGAGACCATCGTCGCCCGAGTCGGCGAAGGCATCATCTCGACCATCGGCTCCGCCGAGAGTCACAAGCGGGTGCTCGAAAACCCCGATCAGATCTCCAAGACCGTGCTGGCGAAGGGGCTTGACTCAGGAACCGCGTTCGAGATCCTCTCGATCGATATTGCCGACATCGACGTCGGGACCAACATCGGCGCCCATCTGCAGACCGATCAGGCAGAAGCCGATACCAAGCGGTATCAGGCGGAAGCCGAACAGCGACGGGCGTTGGCGATCGCGGAGGAGGCAGAACATAAGGCCGAAGCTGCGAAGAACCGTGCTTTGGTGATCCTCGCCGAGGCAGAGGTTCCGAAGGCGATGGCCCAGGCGTTCCGAGACGGCAACCTCGGAATCATGGATTACTATCGGATGCAGAACGTCATCGCAGACACCACCATGCGGAATGCAGTCGCCGAGGGGGAAGACGGCCCCGACGGCGGTTGAGCGAATGACCGATGAAGTAGCCCGCCCGTTCGGAACGAGTGGCCTTATCGATCGAAAGAGCCGTCGAGGATCCTCCTCCGAGTGCCAGTTCTTCACCTGGTCATCCCGTTCCTGAACGAACAGGCCACCCTCGAGACCGTCATCGGACGGGTCGAGCAGGTGGTCTGGCCCGACGGCTGGACCGTCAGGATGACGCTGGTCGACGACGGCTCCTCGGACGATTCGGCGGCTTCCGCAACATCGCTCCTCGATCGACATCCTGACCTCCAACTCCTCCGTCATGGGTCAAACCTTGGCAAGGGGGCCGCGCTCAGAACCGGGTTCACCTTGGTTCTGAATCACGCGGACGAGGCCGATCTCGTCGGCGTCCAGGATGCCGACCTCGAGTACGCGCCTTCCGACCTCGCTCGATTCGTCGAGATTTTCGAGTCGAACAAGGCGTCCATCGATGCCATCATCGGTAACCGCTGGCTCGGAATCCAGCCCAGCGCCATTCGCCGAGTGCATCGGATCGCCAACGGCGTCCTGTCCCTCCTCTCGAATCGGCTGACCGGCCTGAATATCCACGATATGGAGTGCTGCTACAAGATCATCCGAGTGCCGATGCTGCGGACGGTCCTGCCAGAACTCGACGAAGACCATTTCGCCATCGAACCACAGATCGCTGCGGCGCTTGCCCGCCACGGCGCCCGTGTGACAGAGGTCGGCGTTTCCTACGATCCACGGAGTTTCGCCGAGGGCAAGAAGATCGGCCTCAGGGATGGTTTCGAGGCGATGACGTCAATGATCCGGGAATGGCGACGGAGCCGTCGTTACCGACGGAGCAATCCGAAATGACGCTCCGCAAGGAAGCCCGCGCCGGCATGCCTCGCGGCGTGCGACTGGTGCTTCAGCTGCTCGGTTTTGTCGTCGGCTTGGCACTCGTCGCCTGGTGCATCCGAGGCGCACTCGAAGGTGGCGAAGCAGGCTGGGAAAAGTTCAAGGAAGCGGATCCGGGGTTGATCGCCGCGATGATCGGCTGCTCGCTCGCGAGCGTCATCGCCAATGGCGCGATCTTTTTCGCGACGATCCGCCCGGTGCACCGCGAAGGGTTCATGGTGCTCCAGGGGGTCAATCTCGTCTCGAGCCTCTTGAACTACGCCCCCATCCGACTCGGTGTGATGAGTCGCTATTTCTATCACGTCCGCGTCGATCGGTTCTCGATCCTCTTCGTGACCGGGTGGATTGTGGTCGTCGGCATCACCGTCGTCGCGGTCATGGGCGCCGCAGTCGGGGCGACCTTTCTTCAACCGCAGCCCGGTATGGCGTGGGCACTGATGTTTCTGGCTCCGCTTATCGGGTTGATCCTCGCGTTGCCGATCCTCGCCCGCCTGCCGTTGGTTCGGCGGTTCACACGCGGCGGCGAAGCGATGCTCACGAATCGCGGATGGATCGCCACCGCCTTCAGTCTTCGCGCGTTCGATCTCGGCATGTGGGCGATTCGACTCGGGATCGCCGCATCGATCCTCGGTATCGACCTCCCCACCGGCGATGTTCTCCTGCTCGCGATCACCGCGTTGGTGGTGTCACTAAACCCTCTGGGCCGACTTGGCTGGCGAGAAGCCGCGGTCGCCATTCTGGCCGCTCAACTGGCCGCGCCGGGTCTCGGTACTTCGGAACTTGATGCCACGTTCAAGCAACTCGCATTGCTCGAGAGCGCCGCAGAAGCATCGATCACGATCCCGCTGGGAGTCGTCGCCCTTGTCTGGTGGATCCGGAAGGTTCGAGCCCGGCGTTCGACTCCTTCGACCGCCAACGCCGATTCCTGAGACCGAAACGACGAGTGATCAAACGTTGCTTTGGACGGCCGCCATCAACATCCACGATTTTCTTCGTGGTTCGTCTTGCAAATTCGTGCTTTCCCCGTCAGGATCGGTTCGTCGAATGAAACCTCCTCCTGAACCAGATCACATTCACACCGGTCGGGACGTCACGATGCCTTCAATTCACAGCGAAAAACCCCGACCCGGCCGCGCGCTCCGATCCACCATTCTGTGCGTCGTGCTTGCTGGAATGCCGCTCACCGCCGTCGCCCAAAGGAGCGACGCCGGGCCGCCCGCATCGCCGGAATCAAATCCCAAGGTGTTCCTCGAACAACTCAGTGGCGACCTGAAAATCGCCGTGCGAGTGCAGGCCATGAACGAAGCGGATGCCCGGGCGGTCTACGAAGCCGCCTCGAACCTGATCGGCCAAGGGACCTCGAGCAAGGATGGAATGTCCGACGACAATGACTGGCGATCCGGCGACGACGGACAGCACCTGTGGTTCACGATGCGGATTCCTGAAGGTGGTAGCTTCGACACCCTCCTTCGACCCGAATTCCTCCGACGAGACATCCAGTTGGTCGTCAATCGACTCGAACTGGACGAGACCACCGCCCCCATCGCCGAGATTGTCTTGCTCGAGTACGAAGAGGCGTTCAAAGCCGAAGCGTCGAGATTCCAGCAGTCGCTTGATCAGGGCACGCTCCAGGTGGAACTTGCCAGCCTCGGAAGCGGGGCCCGAGCCACGGATCCCGCGAATTGGCCCGCGATCGAAGGTCGCATCGTCAATTCGATGGCCGAACGGGGTGCGACCGAAGAGAAGATCCAAGGCACGGTGGCATGGGTCGACGCGAGATTCGAGGGGATGCGGCAACGGCTCGCGCTGCTCCAGCCAATCGCCGACCGACGTTGGGCAGCGATGGACGTTGCGGGCGGCCTCGTCGATAGCCGGAGTGTGCTCGCGTCCATGAATCGGCTCGAGCTGGCCCGTCGCGAACTTCGCTCCACGACCGTCGACTCACTCCGAACGGTGATCGAAGCCGACCGCGAGGCTACTTTTGAACTCGTACTCGACGAGATCAGGATCCATCACGGGATGGCCGACTCCCGGATGGGCGGCGCGACCACGGATCTCGCCGAAGCATTCCGATCAATCGGGCCAGCCGAGTTTGAAGCCGGCAAACTCGAAGACCTGCGACGTCGAGCCATGAGCGAAGTCGCCATGCTCTTCGACGCTCGCACCGAGGCAAGGATTCGCCGTGAGAAGCAGGCGCTGGAACTCACCATCGACGTCCTCGAGAATGGAACTGATGGCGGTGCGAAATCCCGGTCTGCGGTCCGGAGTGCCGCGACCGCGGAGCTCACCGCCGAACTTGCGGTGCGAGACACCCTTCTCTCCGTGATCGAATTGGTTCGGGAACGGCTGGAGAGGATCAATCCGGATGCCGCCGCCATGTTCATCGACGTGGCCCGTCGGAGTGGTTTCCGCGCCCAGATGCGTCCCCGATGGTGCGAGCTGGCGATCGACGATGCGATGGGCCTTGACGATCTCGACCAGGATGGCCAAATCAGCATCACGGAGATCGTCGCGGACATGGAGCCCCAACTCGGTTTTCTTCGAACCGATGCGATTCAACGAAGACTGAATGCGGAGACGAGGGTGGCAAGGGCGATGGTCGAGGCTGTCGTCGACGATGGCGTCGAAGCGAAGTCGCTCGGCGAAGCCGCTTGGAAGGAGCCGGGATACGAAGGTTTCGATCGGCTGGACGATCAGATTGAGTCGCAGTTACTCACGATCCTCGGCCCCGATCGCTTCGACGAACTTCCGCGCCGCCGGGGATCCTCGAAGGAGAAGACCGAGGAAAAGGCAAAGAAACCCGCCGCCAAGAACGAACAGAAGCGAGTTCGTAATGACGGTGGAAAGGGCAAATAGAATCCGTCGGCAGGGTGCTGACGCCGAACATCACGGCAAAATGTCCGATCCCGAGTTCCTTCGAACATGACCTCCGACCCGAGAACCTCAATTCTGCCGCCGGACGGCCTGTGGCCCGGTCAGACCATCAAGAACCGGAACCTCACACCATGAATAACACATGTACTCCCAGATACGCCCGAGTCTCTTCCATCCGCCAGTCGGTCAAGAGCGCCCTGCTCTTGACCACCGCCGCGATCGTATTGACGGGTTGCAATGATGATTCCACCCCGACGGTCGCGGCGCCTTCGACGGCGGTAATCAACGACGCCCCGGTCGCCGCAGCGCCGCCTTCGAATCCAGCCGAAGTCATCGACATCTGGACGCCCGCCGCGACCGGAGAGGTCGCGACCCTGAAGCGACGGCTCGCCGAGTGCGGCGATCCGAACGCGCTCGATCCCACGTTCGGCGTCTCGGCAATCGAGTTCGCCGCAGACTTCGGCCGAGCGGAGGCCATTCGCGCCATCCTCGACGCGGGCGGTGACGTGAATGCGCGGAGCAAGGATCGAGGCTCCGCACTGCTGGGCGCCGCGTTCTTCGGACGACCTGACTGCGTACGCCTCCTTCTCGAAGCGGGCGCCGATCCTCGAATCGTGGACAAGAACGGAACCAACCCCACCACCGCACTCGATGTCCCATGGGCATACACCCAGCCAATCATCGAATTTCTCCAGATGCCTCTCGACCGTGTGGACGTCGAGCGCGGACGTGATGCCTGTCGACCGCTCATCGAAGCGGCACTCCAGTGAACTCCGACGTTCAGTCACCCAGCCTGCACCCTCCGATGCCGATCCGGCATCCGCTCCACCCGCAATCGTCGGGAACCGGCCGCTTCCACGGACTTGATTTCCTCCGGGCCGCGATGATGCTCCTCGGTGTGGTCATCCACACCGCCCTCGTCTACCACGAGCCGCAGATTTGGATCTACGAAGACCCGAACCGCACCGCATTCGCGGGGATTTTGGTGCTGGGGATCCATATCTTCCGCATGCCGGTGTTCTTCGTGATGGCTGGTTTCTTCGCCGCCATGCTCTTCAATCGTCGTGGCTCGACGGGCTTTGCGAGCCATCGCTACGACCGCATCGTGCTTCCGCTGGTCATCGGTTGGTTCGTGCTCTTTCCACTGCTCAGTTGGTCGATCAGTTTCGCCTACACATGGTCATACCTGCCCGCGGGTGATCGAACGCTTGGGCTCGCCTACGAGAAGATGTCGCTGAATGCGGACTTCGCCGAAGCGGGCCCGATGCACCTCTGGTTCCTGTACTACCTCGTCTACTACTACCTCGCGTTCGGGGTACTCACCATCATCCTCCGCAATTTCACGGGGCCGGTGGGCGGCTGGCTACGAAGAGGCTTCAACGCGTTCTCCACGGGCCCCCTCCGCTGGATCCGAATCCCGATCCTCGTGATCGCGACGACCGCCCTGATGCTGACGATGAAGGAGCCGGGGATCGATACCGCCGAGTCGTTCTGGCCGCTCTGGCATGTGATCTTTCTCTACGGCTTCTACTTCGGAATCGGTTGGCTGGTCTTCGGCGATCGACAGATCGTCGATCGCCTCAAAGAGTGGGCGTGGTGGCGGTTCGGCCTCGGCGTGTTCCTCCTGATCGTCGCCGTGATCATGGGAATCGCCACGCACTTCGCCGTGGACGCCGAGGGCGAACACTCCAGAGCGATATTCATCGTGAATCAAGTGATTCAGGCCACGACCTGCTGGGTCCTGATCCTCGGGCTCACCGGCGTCGCCGAACGACTTTTTCATCGCGAAAATACCGTCGTGCGGTACTTCGTCGATGCGTCGTACTGGATCTACCTGATGCACCTTCCATTGTGCTTTTTCATCCCCGCGCTCTTCCGCGGGTGGGATGCCCCAGGGCTCGTGAAGATGCCAGTGATGATCCTGCTGGTGACCGCGGTGTTACTCGTGGTCTATCACCTTGCGGTGCGCGGGACCGGGCTCGGCGTCCTACTCAACGGACGTCGTTACCCGGTCTGGCCGTTCACCAGAGGCCAAGCCGCGGAACCCCCGCCTACCGAGTGATGTCACCAAGTCGAGCGGACCAGACGGCGAAGCCCGTCGTCGGCAGCGAGGTATCGAAGCCGAAGCCGCTCGGCCGTCGTCCCCAGCCATGCCGCTCGACCAGACGATCGATCGATCCTTCCCAGCGCTTCGCCGACGGAGTCGAGCGTGACGATGTTCTGTTTTTCGCCTGCGGCGTGCGCTCTTGCCAGCCATCCGAGACAGGCGACATTGAGCGCCAACCCCTGCACGCCTTCGGCGATCGTCCAGCCGTAATACCCGCTTCCCCAGGCTCTCCCGCCTCGAATCGTCGAACGCAGCCAGCGGATGACCAGATCAGCGATCTCGGGCGTCCCCGGCACGTTCGGCATCGACTCCACATCCCGAAAGTCTGCAGGGACCGACCAACCGCGGGCCAACCCGGGAATCGAGCCCCGTCCTCGAGCGAATCGTCGACTGCGCGACCACTGATCGAGCCGTGCGGAGAGCGATGCCCTCTTCTCGTCGCCAGTGAACCGAGGATCTTCAATGCGGGCGAAGGCTGCCTGACGAAGCTGCCGCCGTTGTCCGCGGCCGGGCGAATCGACCGGGAGATGCTGCAACTCATCCGGGAGCGCCGACACGAGAAGGTCGACGAGGTCGGTGACTCGCGAACCCCGAACCTCCGCAAAAGACGCGGCGCCCAGACTCTGCGAGAGCCAGGCGAAGCCATCGAGCCTGATCGACAGAGGCACGTCGCCCATGCCCAGCCATCGATCGAACCCCAACACAACCGCCTCGACTTCCTCCCGGTCGGCACGGAGGTCACCGGCCAGCCGCGGCGGTGAGATTGCATTGGATTCCGGAACTTCTCGGAGTGCCCGACGCAGGTCGTCACGATGCGATTCGAGCGAGGCGCCGCGATTCGCTCTGACGCTCTGACAGGCGAAGTTCAACCCCGCAAGCGTTCCGGTGCCATCCGGGGCAAGGTTGAAGGGAAACAGCCGGCACGCCACCGGCTTCTCGTGAAAGCCGAACTCGCCATGGATCCTGCAAAGTCCGTCCTCCTGAAGGAACAGACAGGCGCCGTCCTCCTGCTGCCGCAGGTACTGACGACCTCGAAATTCAACTGTGACCGACTGGCCAAGTTTCTTCTCCCAGCCCTGTTTGCGGAGTCGGGCCAGATCTTCATCCCGCAGTTGGACGCTGAAATCACGACAACAGTCGCCGCAACCATGACAGGAATAGCGTTGGTCCTTCAAATCGAGGATCTCGAGCGGAACGCGTTTCGCCATTGATCAGTCTCGAATCATCGCCTCCAACAGGGGCGCCATGGCCCGCGTCGCCGCGCCGCGATGACTTCGAGCATTCTTCTCGTCAGGAGAAAGTTCGGCACTGGTCCGGCCTTCTTCGAAAAGATGGAGATGCTGGTCGTAACCGAATCCATTCTTCCCGCGAGGCTCGACCGTGATGACTCCTTCGAACGTTCCTCGAGTCTCCGCAAGAACCCGGCCATCCGGCGAGGCAAGGCACATCGCGCAGACGAACCGAGCGGTTCGCGCCGATTCGGGTACGTCACGCATCGACTCAACAAGTTTTCGATTGTTTGCAGCGTCCCGCTCTTCTCGAGTTCCCTCGACCCCTGACCAACGGGCGCTTCGAACCCCTGGATCCCCGCCCAGTGCGTCGACTTCGAGCCCGGAATCGTCGGCCAGCGCGGTGCGGCCGGAATCGCGGGCGTACGCGAGCGCCTTGAGGCGAGCGTTCCCCTCGAATGTCGCCGCATCCTCCACCGGCTCCTCGGGAACGATCGGAAGATCGTCGAGCCCTAGGACCTCGATCCCCAGTGGCCCGAGAACCGCACGGACCTCCGCCAATTTGTGAGGATTGCCAGTGGCCAGAAGGACTTCATTCACAGGATTTTTCCAGAGGGAGCAGAGAAACACGGACGATCGAGAGGTCGCATCGTATGAATCTTGAGGTCTGGGATCGTGATAATAGGGTCAAAAAAAGATTACTTGGCCTTGTGAACGGGCAGAACGCCGCCATCTTCTTCATGTCCCAAACGCCTCTACCGAGATCCATACCATGCGATGCCGTACCCCTTTTATCGTCAGTCTGGCCGCCCTTACCCTCACCATTCCCGCCACCGCGGATCTGGTGTCACTCCAATCGAATCGCATCGGAACGCTGTACGAGACGAATGGGGCGCCCCTCGCCAACGGGCTCGGCGAGTATCTCTTTGCCGGCGTGACGAATCAGAATTTCAGGCGACGCGGACTTCTCGACTTCGATCTCTCACCGCTCTCCGGCCAGTCGATCGAGATTCTCTCGGTCACCCTGCGACTGCACATGTCCCAGACCGGGGCGGGTCCAGAGAGCATCGGTCTTCATCGGGTGCTGAGCGACTGGGGCGTCGGATCGACCGACGCCAGCGGTGGCGAAGGTGGTGGCGGACCGGCGACTCCTGGCTCCGCGACCTGGACGCATGCGTTTTGGGACGTCACACCCTGGCAGACCGCGGGAGGTGACTTTGCCGCGCTCGCATCCGCGTCGAGCATCGTCGACGGCGTCGGCTCTTACGACTGGACGGGCAGCGAACTCATCAGTGACCTCGAGGGGATGCTCGCGGGCGAAGTCGGCGAGTTCGGCTGGATTCTGCTGGGTAACGAATCTGCCGTCGGGACGACGAAACGATTCGACTCGATGTTCATCGACAACGCTGAATTTCGCCCGGAATTGGTCGTTGAATACACGGCGGTGCCGGCACCAGGCGTGCTCGCGCTCTTCGGCCTGGCCGGAACCCGCGGACGCCGTCGACGCCGTGGCTGACCGACCACGGTCTATTCATCAGCCTCGTCGTCCGAAGAGGACTGTCACGATCACCGCGACGATCACCGTGATCAGTACGCTTCCCGAGATGTCGATCCGCTCGTGAAGGTCGAACATCGCGAAGACGATGTTTAACAACGCCAACACCCCGATGAATACGAGAATCCGAACCAGCACTCTGGGCATAAAGAAGCTCCGATCGGCTCTTGATCGAATTCCAAGAAGCGTCAGGTCTGCAGAACCCCTGTCGCGAACGGTCGTGAGGAATCGACCCCACTTGCGAGCATGAGCGATTCGCCGAGTTCTCGCCGGGTCTGATCAGGCTCGATCATGCGATCGATCCAACCTCGGGCGGCGCCGTAGAGGACATCCTGCTGCTCGGAGTAACTGTCGGTGATCGCGGAAAGCAACTGCTCGCGGGTCGTTTCATCGATCTCCTCGCCTCGCCTGGTTCGCGCCGCGAGATCGATCTGAAGCAGGACGTTGGCCGCCTGCGCCGCCCCCATCACCGCACACCGTGAGCCTGGCCAAGCCAGCGTCAGGAACGGATCGAAGGCTCTTCCGCACATCGCGTAGTTGCCGGCGCCGTAGCTGGCGTTCGCGAGCAACGAGATCTTGGGTACCACGCAATTGCTCATCGCATTGACCATCTTCGCTCCGGCGCGAATGATCCCCCCCTGCTCGCTGTCGCGGCCGACCATAAACCCGGTGGTGTCGTGAACGAAGACGATGGGAATCCGCTTCTGGTTGCAATCCATGATGAACCGTGCCGCCTTGTCTGCGGCATCGTCGTAGATGACCGCAGGCATGTTCACGGCGTCGGTCGGCCCCGATTTTCCTCCGGGCATTCGCCGCTTGGTCATCATCCGCTGGTTGGCCACGATTCCACACGGCCAACCCTCGATCCGCGAATACCCACAGACCAGCGATCGACCGAAGCCTGCGCGGTACTCATCGAAGGAATCACCATCGACGATGCAGGCGAGCAGATCCCTCATGTCGTACTGCTGCCCTGGATCCGGACGGAAGACGTCCAGAATCTCCGAGTTGGATCGCAAGGGCGGCGAGGCAGAGAACGGCGGCTCCGGCCGAGTCCGCGCGGACATGCAGGCGAGCATGATCCGCTGCAGCCTTGCGATACAAGCTTCGTCGTCCTTCTCATGAAAGTCGATCGTGCCCGAAATCTCCGCGTGCATCGATGCGCCGCCGAGATCCTCGCTCTCGACCTCCTGGCCGATCGCAGCCTTCACCAGCGCCGGACCGGCGAGATAGAGACCGCTTCCCTCGGTCATGAGGAGCGTGTCGCAGAGCACCGGCAGGTATCCACCACCGGCGACGCAATTGCCCATGATCGCGGCGATCTGCGGAATTCCCTTCGCACTGATCACGGCGTTGTTTCGGAAGATCCGCCCAAAATCGTCGGTGTCAGGGAAAACATCCTCCTGCAGCGGGAGGAAGACGCCGGCACTGTCCACGAGGTACACCAGAGGGAGACGCGCAGACTCCGCGATGTTTTGGGCGCGGATGATCTTTTTACAGGTCATCGGAAAAAAGGCGCCGGCCTTCACGGTGGCGTCATTCGCGACGATCATGGTGGGTCGTCCACCAATCTGGCCGATCTCGGTCACCACGCCTGCTGAAGCCGCGCCTCCGTATTTCGAATACATCCCGTGGGCGGCGAACAGCCCGCATTCAAGTCTCGGTGCCCCGGGGTCGACCAGGAGGTCGATCCGCTCGCGAGCCGTGAGCCGACCGTGGCGATGCTGGCGGTCGATCCCCCTGGAACCGCCTCCCTCGCGAATCTGCTCCGCTTGGGCCAACATCGAATCGATCGCCGTCTGGAGGGTATCGGCCGCCATAGTGCTGTCAGTGCCTCCTGAACGCACTCCGAGGATCTCGAGAGTGGAAAATCAGTGTTCTTTGGGTGAAAATCGGCTTTCCTGAGGAAGCCTCCCGGCAGGATACCGCTTCGAGGCGCTTCCGATGGGTTCAATTCGCCGGGATGGGGTTGTTGAGTTCTCGGAGATCGCTACAATCTCCGATTCGAGAAATGCATCGCACCACATCAGTCGGCGGTCGAGACGGCCGCCCAACCGACGGGATCGAAGAATCACATGAGTATTTCCATCGCTCGCAAGGCTGAAGTTCGCAAGGATCACAGCCGCCACGACTCGGACACCGGGTCTCCGGAAGTCCAGATCGCGATCCTCACGGATCGGATCAAGAGCCTTCAAGAACACTTCGCCGGCCACAAGCACGATAACCATTCGCGACGTGGACTTCTGGCGATGGTGAGTCGTCGCAATAGCCTGCTGCGTTATCTGCAGCGGACCAACCGCGACAACTACCTCGAAACCATTAAGAAGCTCGGCCTCCGCAAGTAGGGCCGATTTGCCGTGGCAGCCGCCTCAGGCGGCAGTCGACGGAGTGCAGTCCGACAGCACGAACTGCGCTCCGCCCTCTGCCTCCCAGATGCGGTGCTGCGATCCCGCGCTCGACTCCGGACAAACCGGATCAAACGCACACTCCGCGATCTGCCGGACCAATTCACGGTTCGGGGTCGCACCGCTTACAAGAGAGGCAATCATGCCAGTCACCTTCGTTGAACGAGAGATCGGCGGTCGCACCATGCGGCTCGAGACCGGTCGCGTCGCCAGGCTCGCTTCCGGCGCCGTCATGGCGAGCTATGCCGATTCCACCGTCATGGCCGCCTGCGTCCGGGCCAATCCCCGACCGGGTATCGACTTCTTCCCGCTTCAGTGCGACTACCGCGAGAAACTGACCGCCGCGGGCAAGTTCCCCGGCGGATTCCGCAAGCGTGAAGGCGCCCCGAACGAGAAGGAAGTCCTCACCATGCGGATGATGGACCGTCCCATCCGCCCCCTCTTTCCGGAAGGCTTCATCGACGAGATCCAGATTCAAGCATGGGTCATGAGCCATGACGGTCAGAACGATACCGACGTGCTCGCCTGCACCGCCGCCTCGGCCGCGGTCTGCCTTACGGATGCCCCCTTCTTGGGGCCCGTCGCCACCGTCCGCGTCGGACGAATCATGACCGACAACGGTGAGACATTTGTCCTCAACCCCACCGTCGCACAGATGGAGTACTCGGATCTGGACCTCGTCCTCTCCGGCCATCCCCAGGGCATCAACATGATCGAAGTCGGCGCTGCCGAAGTCGAAGACGACGTGGTTCTTGAGGCGATCCGTTTCGGTTACGAAGAAGGCGTCAAGCCCATCATCGAACTCGTGCTTGAACTCTGCGAGAAGTGCGGAGCTCCCGAAGCCAATCCCGGCAAGCTTCATGTTCCCTCCGAGGAAGTCATGAAGGCCGTGAAGGATCAGGTCTACGACCGCTTGGTCGAAGCCCGCAAGATCGCAAGCAAGAAGGACCGGAGTGCCGCGGTCGGCGAACTTCGCGAAGAAGCCCTTCACGAGTGTTTCCCCCTTCCGCAGGACGCCCCCTACGCCGAGTACAAGAAGGCGGAAGACAATCGCTCGCAGGCGAAGGACGCCTTCCGGAACCTCGAAAAGAAGATCACCCACATGCTCGTCGCCGAACACGGCATTCGAGCCGACGGCCGCGGTCTCAAGGAGATCCGACCGATCGAGATGGAACCGGGAATCTTCAGCCGAACCCACGGCTCAGCATTCTTCCAGCGTGGCGAGACCCAGTCGCTTGTGACCTGTGCTCTCGGCACCAACAAGGCTGAGCAGATCGTTGACGGTCTACTCCCCGAGTACGCCAAGAAGTTCTATCTTCACTACAACTTCCCGCCCTTCTGCGTTGGCGAAGCCGGTCGAATCATGGGCCCCGGGCGACGAGAGATCGGACACGGCGCACTGGCGGAGCGATCGCTCCTCGGGATCATGCCGAGCACCGACGATTTCCCGTACACCATCCGACTGGTCAGTGACATCACCGAGTCCAACGGATCGTCGAGCATGGCTTCGGTCTGCGGCGGCTGCTTGGCTCTGATGGACGCCGGTGTCCCGATCCGGAACACCTGTGCTGGCATTTCCGTTGGTCGATTCACATCGGCCGATGGCAAGGTCTCCCATGTCACGGACATTCTTGGCGAAGAGGACTTCTTCGGCGAGATGGACTTCAAGGTGTCTGGCACCCGCGAGGGCATCACAGGCATTCAGCTCGACCTCAAGGCACTTGGCCTGTCGATCGAGGAGATCGGGACCATCCTTGCTCAGGCGAAGGAAGGTCGATTCCAGATCATCGAACAGATGGAATCGGTGCTCGCGGCTCCCCGCGAGGACATCTCGATGTACGCCCCGCGGATCATCACGGTCAAGATCGATCCCGACAAAATCGGCAAGCTCATTGGCCCCGGTGGCAAGACCATTCGAGGCATCCAGGAACGGACCGGTTGCTCGATCGACGTCGAAGAGGACGGAACCGTCCTCATCGGCTCGACCGATGCCGAGATGGGACTGAAGTGCAAGGCGGAAGTCGAGGCGCTCGGCGCCGAGATTCGTGTCGGCACCGTCTACGACGGCAAGGTCGTCTCCGTCAAAGACTTCGGTGCGTTCATCGAACTCGCACCAGGCACCGACGGGATGTGTCACATCTCCGAACTCGCCCATGGTTTCGTGAAGTCGGTCAGCGACATCGTCTCCATCGGCGATTCCGTCAAGGTAAAGGTGATCAACGTCGACGACACTGGTCGTATCAAGCTCTCCCGGCGGGCGCTCCTTGAGGCGCCAGCTGAGGGCGAAGGCGATGGCGATCGTGGTGGAAGCCGACGCGACAATGATCGCACCGGTGCCCCTGCCTGATCGAACAGCGATCCAAGGACGCCTGACAACACAAAAGCCCCGGGCCTGCTCTTTTAGGCCCGGGGCTTTTTCGATCTCGGTCTGAAATCTGCGATCAAGTGGTGGCTGTCCACAAGGTCCCGTGAGTCAAGACGTTGTGATCATGGGCGGCAAGAGTTCCGAGAATCTCGCCCCTTAAGGCTTGCCAAAACTGGTTAATCTTCCGAGAATCGAGGAACCAGTCCGGATCATCCAGTGTGAACTGGACGAAACGCTCTCTGGTTTCTGGCCCAAATCGTCGAAAGTTGGCAGTTCGCTTTCCCGATCCAAGGCCTGTCTGCTCGCGAGTGAATCGATCATTGGATCATTCATCCGCAACATCCTGAACACCTCCACCTCTGATTGAGAGAATTAAAGATATGTCCGACTCGAACCTGATTGAAATCGAAGGTGAAATCAAATGGTTCGACCCTCGAAAAGGCTACGGCTTCATCGTGGGCCCGGAAGAGCAAGACATCTTTGTTCACTTCACCGTGATCGAGCAGGAAGAGGGATTCCGGACGTTTCGGGACGGCGAGCGGGTGATCTACGACGCGAACGACGGATCCAAGGGATGGTCTGCCACCAAGGCCCGTGCCGCGTCGCCGAGGGCAGTCGAATCTTCGATCACCGAAGCAAAGCCGGACGCCGCTCCAATCACCGAACCGAGCCTCGACTGATCTTTCGATCGAATCAAGTGCGAATCCGAACACTGAGATCACGATCGGTGGGCGTTCACGTCGACCGTCTCGCGACAGGTGCTGATGTCGATTCACCTTCCGTTCGAACCGGTGAGCCCACGCGATGACTCTCTTCCTCGGCTTGGTGATCGGCGCGACCCTCGGCATCACGATCTCACTCGCTTCAAACCGACGGGCGAATCGGTTTCGCGAGGAACGAGCCAGGGTCGCCGAACGTCGAGCGGCGGACGCCGAGCGACTGGCCGAACTAGGGTCTCTGACCAGCGGCCTAGCGCACGAGATCAAGAATCCGCTGTCGACGGTCATCCTGAATGCACAACTGGTGGAAGAGGCGATCCGAGATCTTGAAGCGTCCGAGGATGAGACGGCGCCAATTCTCCGCCGAGTCGATGCACTCGTTCGGGAAGCGGATCGACTTCGGACCATCCTCACCGACTTCCTGCGATTCGCGGGCAGATTCCAACTTGATCTCGAGCCCACGGACTTAATCCGCGAAGTCGAGGACGTGCTGGATTTCTTCCACCCCCAGGTCAATGCCGCCGAAGTGGTCTTGCGACCGGATCTGCCTCCCGGGCCGCTGATGATCCCGATCGATGCCGCTCTCTTCAAGCAGGCACTGCTGAATCTTCTGATCAATGCGGTCCATGCCATGGAGCAGAATCCGACCGGCCACCCGCGAGAACTCCTGGTCAGGGTGCTGGTGGAATCCGAGAACGCCGAGGTCCATGTCATCGACAGCGGACCGGGCGTGCCGGAGGAGATTCGAGAGCGAATCTTCCACCCCTACGTGAGTGGGACACCTGGCGGCTCGGGGCTTGGGCTACCGACGGCCAGAAGGATCATCGAGGAACACGGCGGCCGGATCGGACTCGACGTGCTCGCCGGTCGCGGAAGCGATTTCACGATCATCCTGCCTCGATCTGCCGCCGCGGACGAAGCAACGCCCTCGGAAGGCGATGGGCTCAGTCAATCCAGTCCTTCGCCTTGAGTCGCTCGGGGACATACGTCTCGGTCACATAGGAGATGTCCTTCGTGATCAAAGACTCGAC
Organism: uncultured Phycisphaera sp.; assembly: GCA_937919685.1. Classification (GTDB taxonomy): domain Bacteria; phylum Planctomycetota; class Phycisphaerae; order Phycisphaerales; family SM1A02; genus UBA12014. Next base: position 6,898 of record CALFOM010000051.1, on the reverse strand, counting down.
TTCCATCTTGAATCCGTTGGAGAGCATCTGCTTGATCTCCTTCTGCCAGTGACGCCGATCGGCGAACCAGGGGTACGCGGCGATCTGCTTGGCCCGCTCGCAGTCCCGATCATTTAGTTCGATCTTCACATCGTCAGAGAGATCGCACCGCTGGTAGTCGTCGGATCTGATGCCGAGGTACTTCGCTTCCGGGACCGCCATCCGACCGCTTTCGTACGCGAGATTGATCGACCCCTGCTTGATGACGCTGTAGATGTAGTGCCCCCATGGATCGCAATCGAGGAGGCAGTAGATCGGGAGCCCTAGCTCGGCATTGAGCCGGTGCAAGAGTCGGCGAACGCCCCGGGGGGGTTGGCCGGACCCCTCGGTCAGGATGCAGTTGTGCGTCTCCCAGAATCGATCCTCGTTGAATCGACTCCAGACGGTGTCTTTCTCGACATGAAGGACGAATTCGGCCTCGCACTTCCCGAACTTGAGAACGCTCGGCTCGCAGATGGACGGGATGGCGTAGCCACCGGTGCCCATTCGACGGCAGTTGATCTCGTCGCCATTGTCGAAGACCGTGATGTTGCCGACCATCGTCCCCCGCTTCTTCGCGAAGACGTGGAGGTTCTCTCGCAGCGAGTCGATGGCGACCTCGAGATCCTCGAGCACGACATCCGACTCGTCCTGCCCGTCGAAGGTTTTCTCCTTCGTACCGGAAATCGTGTGCAACGATTTGTAATACATGCCTCGAAGACTGAGCGTCTTACCCGCCCGGACCAGATCGCGACAACCGTCCGCGATCAGCATGGTCTGCATGAACTTCTTTGCCTGTCCGAGATTGAAAAGCGTTCGCCGCTGCTTGGCGTCGCCCATCTCGAGCAGCCGCTTGGACTTATTGAACTTGACGTTCGAGATGGACCGGGTTGGAACATCAACGAACGGGTCGGTGAGTTTGAGGCTCTGACGAACCACTGATTCCCCAAGCGCCTCAATTCGTTTGACGGTCTTCTCATCGACCCGAGCCCGATCGGCCTGATCCGCCTTCGTACCACCTCTCTGGGCGCTCGTCGCAGCCACCTTGGTCGTCTCCTTGGAAGAGGAGGCCGCCTTCGACTTCCCGGCCTCGGCAGACTTCTTGCCGACCTTCCGTCTGGGGGAGTCCGACCCGGCCTTCCCTGGTTCATCTGTGGGCTTCAGTGCCATTGAACTCGACTCTCTCCGCTTGGCCGCGGAATTCTCAACCGGATTTTCCGGTCGTCTTGGTTCGCTTCTTCTTCACGGTCTTCTTGCCAGTTTTCTGTGCGGACTTCTTGATGATTTTTCCGCGCGTCTTCATCGGCGGAGCAGCAAAGAGGCTCTCGGCGATCTGCTCCGCCTCCGCGACCGCCTCGGGAGTATCGGCCGCCGCATCGATGATGATCACCGAATCGTCACCTGCGAGCCGGCCGCCGTTGTCGATCACGCGCCCCTCGTCATCGAGTTGCTGATCGGCCTCGGCGGTCTTTCGACTGGCGATGGATTCCAACGCATCCCGAATACTCGCCGCATCCGCGCCGGTGATCCGCTCGCACGCCATCGAGATCTCGCCGATGTACCGAGCGAAGACGTTTCGACGCTCGGACTCCCGGCGCATCTTCTGACGGCGCCGAAGATAGGTCCCGAGTTTTCGGCCGCACTCCTGGAGTGCCAGACGCATTTCCTTGCGAATCTCGTCGTAGTCGGCGATGGCCTCCTTCGACTCGCTGGTGAACGGCACCCAGGTACTCGCCATGTGGATCATGATCACGACCGGTCCGGACGGAAGGCTCCCCCGAGCCTGCTGGAGACCGTAGTTCCGCCATCCGGCTTCGATCACTGCCTTGAACGAACAACATGCCGACTGCTGATAGAGCAACGGGACCCGATTGGCGAATCGAATCACCCGCCCCAGTTCATCGCCTGGCAGGTTTCCGCCGAACGCGATACCAACCTCGATCTGGAACGGATTGCCGCGATAGACCGCGGCGGGCCGACTGCTGGCGGCGAAGAACTCGGCCTTCACTTCCTTCAGGAGTCCGGCGAGCATCGCCTTGGTGCCGATCGGCACGAGACAGTCGGTCGGCGGCGCCATGATCTTGGCCGCCTGGATCCCCTGGTAGAGCGCTTCCGCTTCGGCATGACCGACCTGCTTAATCCACGTGCGGTCGGTCAGATCGGCATGACCGCAGATCTCCTTGGCGATCCTCGGCCCCACCCGGCAGAAGTCTTCTTTGAAGAAGGCTCCCAACTGGGTTTTCTCCGTCCGCTCCAGCATCTGGATGAGCGTTCCGAGTTCGATCCCCTTCGGATGCGGCTTGATTTCCTTCGCTTCCGGCGGAAGTTCATCGACGGCTCTCGGGTACTCGATCGTTTCATTCGAGGGGGTGACGTACGTGAACCGAGCGTGAGGATTCGCGATCGCCGTCTGCTCGAGATATTCGTCGACGGATGCCCGCCCTTTCTGATAACGACCTTCAAGTTCGATGGTGACCGAAGTTCCATGCCCCTCTGCAAAGAGCACGTCATCCTCCAAATGCTCCGTCTCGCTAATCACCTCGGCGCGATTCCGAGCCGTGTCAATCTTCAAGAGAACTTCGTGCGACGGTTTCCCCCGGCCAGTCTTGGAGATGATCAGCACGGGCCGTCCCGTGGTCATAAGCCCATACATTCCGGCTGCGGAAATGCCGATGCCTTGCTGCCCCCGACTCATCTTCATCCGATGGAACTTCGATCCGTACAGCAACTTTCCGAAGATGTTCTCGATCTGCTTACGAACAATGCCGGGGCCGTTGTCACGAATCGTGACCTTGAATCTGGTTTCGGCGAGTTGAAGCAGTTCGACGGCGATGTCGGGCAGGATCCCACCCTCTTCGCATGCGTCGAGCGCATTGTCCACGGCCTCCTTCACGGTCGTCAGGAGCGCCTTGCGGGGATTGTCGAATCCCAACAAGTGGCGATTCTTGGCGAAGAACTCGCTGACCGAGATCTCCCGCTGCTTCGACGCCATCTCTTCGGCGGTGGCACGTCTGCCGGTCTTGCCGGAGGACTTTTTCGGGGAGGTTGGTGGGGTCACGGTGCTCGGCATTCCATTGCTTGCTGCTGACGACGCGGTCCTGAGTCTTCCTTCGAACCGGATGGGGCCAACCCGTGGAGAACGTCGCGTACCTGAAAACGAGGCAGCTTCCTGCCGCCTGACCGAGAAAATACCGTAATCCAGCCCGGAGCGACGAATCCGAATGACTTTCCCCCCGATCGGGACCCGATCCGCTATCTTCCCCGACCCACCGCGGCGGAACCGCGGTCTCGCCGCAATCCGCCGCTGAAGCGGGTCGGACTCCGGATTCGTTCCCAAGTCAGTGGAGACATCATGGAAACCACCCTCATCATTCTGAAGCCCGACGCCGTTCAACGGGGTCTCATGGGACGCATCATCAGTCGCTTCGAGGACAAGGGCCTCCAAGTCGCCGGTGCGAAGTTCATGAAGATCAGTGACGAACTGGCCGCAACCCACTATGCCGACCACAAGGAACGACCATTCTACCCCGGCCTAGTCGGGTTCATGACGTCTTCGCCAGTGCTGGTGCTCGCCCTCCATGGCAACGGCGCGATCGCCATCTGCCGCAACATGATGGGTGCGACATTCGGGTTCAAGGCCGATCCGGGAACCATTCGCGGCGACTTCGGCGTCTCCAGTTCGTTCAACCTGATCCACGGCAGTGACAGCCCAGAAGCCGCCAGTCGCGAGCTCGGGTTGTTCTTCAAAGACGGTGAGGTTCTCGACTGGTCCCGACCTGGTGATGCCTGGGTCTACGACATGTCCTCCGGCACGCCGGAATGAGCCGACGGCCGTGAAATCACGGCCAAAATGAGAATTGACAACGCAGGCCGGTCGACGAATCACGTCGATCGGCCTGTTTCTTTTCGTCGTCCTGGAATTTCTCGCCCGGACGCCAGGGAAGACCCCTGACATGATTGATCCGGCATTTCGGACGTTCCAGGCCTGCTTTTTGCCCTAAGACGGAACGCCTTCGTGCAACCAAAGCACTTAGAAATGCGAATGGCCAAGAGAGATGCACGGAGGGAATCCGAACCAGCCGACACGGCGAAGCGTATCCAGAATGCGGCAAAAACGCCGTCACCTCGAACTGCTCGTCGCTCCGATTCAGGACGAACGGAGGAGCCTTCTCGGGTCGCAGACGTGAATCTTCTACGTCGGCTTCCATTTGGGGTGGCACAACACAGGGGTGCCTTGGTCTCTGGGACCGGGAGATCAAAATGACCATGCCACAAACTCGCGAGACAAGATCCATGATTGGACGCAACTCCCCACTGGACCGGGTTCGGTCCAGAGCGCGAGCAGCCGTGTCAGCGCTGCCAAACTCTCGTTCGAAGCCCAGCGACGGCACCCGTGCAGGAAGACGATCATCAAGCGAGCGAGATCTCCGAAAACTTTCACGCCGGGAGGAACACTTCCTCGGGCGATTGCTCGAGAAGGAGATCGACTTCACCGACGCAAACGCCTTCCATCAGGATGATGCCGAGACCACGATCCTCGGACTCGAGGACGTCGAACGCCCCGACGTCTCGTGGTACCGCCCGCTCATGGAGGACCTGATTCCGGCTCGAGACCGGACCGCGGCACCTCGGAGCGGCAAGTCGGTCCTGCTCTCCGGAGCCCAAGAACGAATCCTCTTCTTGAAGTTCAATTACGCCCGTTTCAGGATGCGATTGATCCAGATCGTGATCGGAAGCAGTCGGCCGGATCTGGCTCAAGCCCGTGAGTTGCTGCACTGGCACACCATCGCGGCAGGATTCCGAGAGCAGATCGCCGAGACCAATCTTGCCCTGGTACTCGCGATGGCGAAACGCATTCGCATCATGGACGGTGAATTCGCCGATCTCGTGGGCGAAGGAAACATGGCATTGATGAGATCGGTCGACAAGTTCGACTGTGAGCGGGGCTTCAAGTTCAGCACCTACGCCTGTCGTGCGATCCTCAAGGCCTTCAGCCGACACGGCATGAAGAGCACTCGTCATCGACAACGCTTCATCACCGATTTCGACCCTGCCTTCGAACGCTCGAATCACCTCGAAACACGACGAGCAGAGTTCATCGCGGACTCTGCCGCGGAAGTTCGGCATCTCATGGATACCAATGAGGCTGATCTCACGTCGGTGGAACAGACTGTCATCGGACACCGCTTCGGGATCGGGTGCCCAAGCCAGGCCCCGACGCTCACGCTCGAACAGGTCGGACAGATTATTGGAGTGACCAAGGAGCGGGTCCGCCAGATCCAGAACAAGGCGCTCGAGAAACTGCGGTCAACCATCGAAGAGTTTCAGAATCCCAAAGAGCTCAACCGACCCCTGGACAACTGAGCCCACCGAAAATGCACTTCTCGCTCCAATCCAGCCTCCCCGCGTTCATTCCTGAACATCATGCGGGGCGGCTTTTTTCACATTCGGCCGACGTCGCTCCGCATCCGCCGATCAGATCGAGCGACGATCGTGTCTTGCCAAGAGCGGGATCACGATGGCGGTGCAGCTGAGATGCATGATCGCGAACCCTGCGATGACACTCGCGTAGCCGAAGCGTGAACCATCACCATCGCCAAGCATGTGGATCAGAAGACCGGCGACTAAGACGCCGACCAAGAACCCAATGTCTCCGGCGGCGCGGAAACCACCCATGCCGACGAGTCCCCCATGAAGCCGGTCGAGCAACGCGAGCGAGGTTGGCAGCAACGTTGCTCCACCGACACCAAGCAGCAACATTGTGGCGGAAAGGCTCGACAGATTGCTCGCGGCGGTAGGCAGAAGGAAGAGACCGATCGCGAAGATGATCCCTCCGACGGCCCGAACGAGCAGGTCACCGAACCGGTCGGAAACCCATCCCGCCGGAATCGCTCCCAGACCCATGAGCAACAGAACGGATCCGATCAGCCCTCCGCGGAGGGACGGCTCCAACCCAACCGCTTCGGCCAGAAAAAGTCCGAGCGTCCCCGTGAGCAGCCCACCAGCGGCACGGTCTGCGCCAGCCATCAACATAAGCGGCCAGAGCGGCGCTCGTGCCGTCTGGATTGGCGTTGGTTCAATCCTGTCCTCGGTAGGTTCCGCAGCGATGCCCTCCAGTCTCCGCAGTCGATTGCGACAGGCGAAGGCGACGAGTCCAGCCAGCAGACACGCGGACGCGCCGACGAGATAAACCGCCCGAGCCGTTTCTCCGGTTCCGGTATCTCCACGCGCGAGCTGCCCACCGAGAATGGCGCCTCCTCCGAGCGCCATACTCAGAAGTGCCGCGCCAAATCCGAAACGGAGTCCCGCCCCGCCTCGGCGGCCTGCCTGCCCAACGAGATCGAAGACCACGGCAAAGACCATGACGTCCGCAGCGCCTTCCACGGCACGCAGAAGGAGGGTCGGTCCGAATCCGATCGGAAGCCACATCGCCGCGAGAAGTGCCGCGTCGGCGACCGCAGCAATCGCCACGGCCAGAATCGGGCGGCCGCGTCGCATGGCGATCCGGAGGAGCGGCAGCGCACAGAGACCGCCGAGCAGATTGATCGAGATAAACGCATGCGATAAGCCGGGATCGACGTCGTATCGAACAACCATAAGTTCCTCGAGAATCGGAACGACCATGGCGTCCGGGAGCGCTGTGAGAACCAGCAGCACGCCGATCACCAGAAGGTCGCCCGGCTGGCGATCCCGAATGCCCCGCCCGCCGGCTTCGATGTTGGAAGGTTGCTGAGCTGAGATCAAGAGATTCCGTCCCGCGAGGGGATTTCTGGACGGTCGATGGGACACTCGCGAGTCCGAGGATAACGAGGAAGGGGTACACTCTACGGCGATGAAAACCGCATCGAACCCTCGTTGATCGGGTTTCTGATCGGGTTTC
>CALFOM010000050.1 GCA_937919685.1 uncultured Phycisphaera sp. | reverse complement strand
CTAGAGCGCTGCCGTCACATGGCAGAGGTCGAAGGTTCGAGTCCTTTATCGCCCACTCCCAACCCCGTCCGGTCATCGATGGCCGGACGGGGCCCGGACCACAATGTGAAGAACCGCCTTCTCCCGCGCTCGATCACTACAAAATGGTGACTCTAGAGTGGACATGAGCGACCATACCGGCATGATTAATGAATGCTCGATCGGCCTTCTGACCCCTCGGACACCTTGGAGTGATCCCCATGCTCGCGCCCACCACACGACAGACTCGGCTTATGGCCTACGTGACGACGGCCAGCGTGGCCCCCCTGGCCATGGCGGACATTCAGGTGTACGACGGGCCGCCGATCGGAATCGGCGGGAGCGGGAGCGTCACCTTGAGTCTCGGCGACTTCCAGCTCGAATTGGGCGCTGGTCGATGGAGTAACACCTCGTTCAACGGCGGTGGCGGCTGGACGACGTGTTGCTCGTATATCGATGACAAGTGCGCCAAGTACGACCAGATCTACCAAACCACCTACCGCGGGTCGAAGTGGCTCCAAGTGAGTTGCGACTCGGGTCTCGAGGGAGTCCGCTTCACCGAGCTCGGCGCCGTGATCGATGGCCCACAAGACTGTCAGGCGTCAACCTTTCTCTGCTCATTCTCGAATCAGACCCTGATCGCCTGCGGAGAAGCGGATTCATCAGGCTTCGACGACTGCTACCGAACCCGGAGATTCCACGTGGGCTTCACCGCGCTCACGGACGGAACCCCGGTGTTCGGCTGGATCCAGATGGACGGTTCAGGCTGGGGCACACTCGAGATCACGACCTGGGCGTATGACGACAGCGGCGCGCCGATCGTCGTCGGCGCCCTGCCCCCCGAACCGTGCACCGGCGACCTCAATGACGACGGACTGGTCGACTCCGCCGACCTCGGCCTGCTCCTCACCGCTTGGGGTTCGTGCGGCAAGACGGGACCGGGGTGCTTCGCGGATCTCGATACCAATGGTGTCGTCAACGCCGCGGACATCGGTTTGCTGCTCGTCGAGTGGGGATCGTGCGAAGATGGTCCATGAGCTGGCGTGGAGTGCGACGACGGAAACCTCTGCACCACCAACATTTGTCTCCTAGGCGAGTGCTACGACACCGAGATTCCGGGCTGCGCGGGCCCGTGTTGTGAAGCGAACGGCACTCCGGGATGTGAAGAACTCACCTGCGAGAAGATGATCTGCAGCATCCGCCCCTCATGTTGTGAAATCGAATGGGACGAGATCGGCGCTGGTCTCGCGCCCGCCTTCTGCGGGTGTCCCTGACGGGACCGGGTCATACGACGACTGGTTCACAATGAGATCGACCTCGATGCGGCGTCGTCCGCCGGTGGGCGGCTGGCGAATTCACAAGAAAATCGTTCTCATGGGTTGATGCAGATCACACCGCCGAATCGCATCCTCCTCATCGCGATGGCGGTGATTCTTATCACCTCCTGCGGCGATCCGGTCATCTCCCGCCCGGATCTCTCCCACGCCGACCCGACTCCACTGGCCGGCTCACGACCGAAGACCGCACCGACGGAGGAGGTGATGGCCTCCGGCATGCTCGACCTAACGGCGTTTCCAGTGGATCGCCGACTCGGCGGACCGTTTCTGCAACCGGATCCACACACCCTCGACCAGGACGATTACCGGTTGGTGGACGCGGTTCTCTACTCGGAAGCGTCCCTCGTCCCCAACTGCGCCGGGTACTACCACGTGATGGTGGTCGGGTGCGGCACGAGTTGCCATCGGCTCTGCTTCTTCGATCTTCGTGACGGCGGCTACGTTTCTGAAATGACCATCGTCTTTTCGTGCGGCATGTCCACTTGGGTCGACGATCCGCTCGAAACCTATCTCCCCGATTTCGAGGTCAACAGCCGAATCGTGATGGTGCCCTGCATCGTCGGCCACGTGGAGGGCTGCCACTTCTTCGAAATCGTCGATCGAACGCTGGTCCCGCTGACCACGGTTCCTTGGAACAGCTCCTGGAACCAGCCGGCGTCCACCGGCGTCTCACACGACTGATTCGACCGTGATCGCCATCCTCCCCTGGTCAGAGCGACTTCAGGAATGCCACGATCGCGGCGCGATCCTCCGAGGACATCATGCGAAAC
>CALFOM010000049.1 GCA_937919685.1 uncultured Phycisphaera sp. | reverse complement strand
CGGTCTGGTGGATCATCGACCGATGTTCCGGAGTGATCGATGTTCAGACTCAGCCAGGTTCGGGCACGACGATTGCCGTTCATCTTCCTTTCAGCGCCGCGGTTGATCAGGCTGATTCGAAGGAAACAACCCCCCGCGGTGAAGGATCGACGGGGCGTCGAATACTGCTTGCAGAGGATGATCAATTTGTGCAGCGTGCGTTGGTCGAGATGCTGGAGATCGCCGGATGGTTTGTGGTGGGTGTCTCGAACGCCGCCGAAGCGATCGACGCACTTCGGATCGAGGCGACTCCCTTCGACGTCCTTGTCACGGATCTCTCCATGCCGGGCATGGGAGGTCGAGAATTGGCCCGTCAGGTGCGCGCGGAATATCCAAGGTTGAAGATTGTCTTGATCTCGGGCAGTGCCTTATCGCAGGATGAACTGGACGCCGATTCGCTCCAGATACTTGCGAAGCCATTCACGATCGAGCAACTTGAGGCCACCATCGCCACAAGTCGATGAAGGCGGCGCGGAAAGACATCGAATCACTCCCCGGGCAACCGAAGACCACTCATGCAAGCGCCCGCTCGATCACCTCCACGGTCTTCTTCCTGCCTTCCATCGCGACTTCCAGCGGATCCCGCTTCCAGTACTCCGGGTTATAGAGTTCGAGAGACACGCAACGGCGATACCCAATGTCGCGAAGGTCTCGGAGGCTCTGTTCCAACGGGAGTATTCCGTCGCCCGGGAAGACTCGGTGCTCGTCTTTCAGTTCGCTCTTCTGCGGCGTGGCGGGGGCATCGTTGAACTGGAAGATGGCGATGAAGTCGCCTTGCAGATGACGGAGGCCAGAGAATCCAGAGTCGCCGATGTGCATGTGAAAGACGTCGGGGATGATCCGCGCCTTCGGATGGTCCGCATCGAGCGCGATTGCCGCCGCTTGTCCCAGACGAGCGACCCCGGGGAGGAACTGCACGAACACCATGGCTGGATTGATCTGGTAGTCCGCGAGGCCCATGACCAGCAGGTCCCGATAGCGGGCGCTTGCCCACGCCAGATCGAATTCAGGCCAGGGGCGTTGTGGCTGCGGAATCACCTGGATGTGCTCCGCGCCGATCGCGGACGCCATCCGCATGCGATCACGAGTATCGGGGAGGCCTGCATCCCAGGCCTCACGAGTCGGCGGGATCGCGTTCCAGAGGCCGATCACCGAGGGGACGAAGAGGCCGGCGTCCTCGATTCGTTTCCGCAGGTCGGCAAGTGAACCGCCTTCGCGTTCGAAGTCGCGGAGCTCGCCGTCCCAAGGTTCGATCGCATCGAACCCAGCTTCGGCGGCGATTCGGATTTTTTCCAGCAGTGGCACCGGTCGAATGGTGGCGGTGTCGAGACAGATGGGCCATGGGCTGCGACTGTTCTGGAATGTCTTCTTCGGGGATTCCTGAGGCCCGGACGACGCGGTGTCGGTGACGCACGAGGCGGCCAGTCCGCCCCCCATGCCAAGTAGCGCGGTACGGCGATCGATCGTGGGCTTCATTCGGTGACTCCAGAGCGTGAATGAGACAGGGGGGTCAATCGGCTCCAACGGGGACCATGTTACGGCCGACGGCGTCATCTGAGCGGGCAAACCTCGGTGATCGATGGCCGCCGGGGCAGCCTGAGTTGGTAGATTGAGATCTTCACGGAGAATCGCCATGCACCGAATCGTCTCACTTCGAATCCTCGCCTTTCTGTTCGGCATTATCGCGGCGTTGCTGTTCCTTCCGGGGCAGCAGGTGACGGCGGATGTCTGGCAGGATGCCGATGTTCGCGCCGCGCTCGAGAGATCTGGCGACAACCGGGCCGAGATCGAGCGGGCGATCGCCGAGGCGCCCGCCGAGCACGTCGATTCGATGAACTGGCTGGTCGCGCGGATGCCGACTTCGGATCTCCAGACCCTGACCGCCGACTACCTCATCGAGAACCTTCGACTGGCGATCGAAGCGCGAGAGGCCTCGCCGTGGAAAGATGAGGTTCCCGATGAGATCTTTCTCGACGCGGTGCTTCCGTACGCGACGGTCAACGAGCGACGCGACGACTGGAGGGCAAGTTTTCGAACTCGATTCCTTCCGTTGATTGAAGGTGCTTCGACTCCGGGTGAGGCGGCAGTGCTGCTGAATCAAAAGATCTTCCCCATGGTGGGCGTGAAGTACTCGACCAAGCGACCGAAAGCCGACCAAAGCGGACTGGAATCGATCGATGCCGGTCTGGCATCTTGCACTGGGTTGAGCGTGTTGCTCATCGAGGCCTGCCGATCGGTCGGCGTTCCCGCCCGTTTCGTGGGAACGCCGCTCTGGTCCGACGAAAGCGGCAATCACAGTTGGGTCGAAGTCTGGGACGGTGGCGAATGGAAATACACCGGTGGGGCTGAACCATCGGGCGATGATCTCAATAAGGGGTGGTTCGCCGGGCGGGCCAGCACCGCCAAGGTCGACGATCCTCGCCATTCGATCTACGCGACGACCTGGCGACAGACGCCGATCCACTTTCCGATGGTCTGGCGGCCTCAAGATGAAACCGTCCGAGCGGTCAACGTCACCCCGCGCTACACGCAGGATTCGAAAAAGATCCCAGACGGGCATGGTCGGCTCTATGTCCGCATTCAGGACGAGCGTTCCGGGCGACGAGCGTCGGTGCCAGTAACGATCCTGGTCGATGGCGTGGAGTCGGGACGAGGTCTCACTCGTGACGAGTCCTTCGATGCCAATGACCACCTCGAATTCATCGTCCCGTTCGAAAGCGAACTCTTGGTTCGTTTCGAGCTGGCTGATGGACACCTTGAAGCTGGCCAACGCTTCACTCGTGACGAGCAGATGATCGAGGCCAGGACCTCGATCTCTCCGCCGTCGCAGGCTGCCGATGGGCCGACGGGCCGCTCGGATGCTGGTCGCGACGCCATCAAGGAACTTCGGCGAGCCATCAAGCGGAACGGGCTCGACGCGGTGGCGGATCTGGACGCGGCGGCCACGCCTCTGACCACTGAAGAGGCTCAAGAAGCGACTCAATATCTGCTCCGTCGTCACGAGCGAGATGTTCGCCGCGACCGCACGGCGGAGATGGATGCCAAGGTGCTGGAGAGCGACGGACTGAAGATGCCGTTTTGGTACGAGGTCTACGGGAACGCGCCACCTTCGGGACGATCCCTTTTTATCTCGATGCACGGTGGCGGCGGAGCACCCGCTCGAGTGAACACCCAGCAATGGGAGAACCAGAAGAAGCTCTACGTCCCGGAGGAAGGGGTCTACCTGGCTCCTCGGGCGCCCACCGATACCTGGAATCTCTGGCATCAGGGCCACGTTGACGATTTCTTCGATCGGTTGATCGAGAATATGATCATCTTTGAGAATGTCGATCCGAACCGCGTCTACCTGATGGGGTACTCGGCGGGCGGCGATGGCGTCTATCAACTCGCACCTCGAATGGCCGATCGACTTGGCGCCGCCGCGATGATGGCGGGTCATCCCAACGAGACACAGGGAGATGGTCTTCGAAATCTTCCCTTCACGCTGCACATGGGAGGAGAGGATGGTTCATACAACCGCAACGGGATCGCGCGAGAGTGGAAGAAAAAACTTGCTGATCTGGCGGCCGCTGATGAGGGTGGCTATCCCCATGAAGTTGTGATCCATGAAGGCAAGGGCCATTGGATGGATCGGGAGGACGCGGTCGCGGTGTCTTGGATGGCCGCTCACGATCGCGATCTCCGCCCCGAGAAGATCGTGTGGCTTCAGGACGATGTCACGCACCCGCGGTTCTACTGGCTTGCGGTCGATGAACCGAAGGCGAGGGAACGAATCGTTGTCGAGCGGACCGGGAACACCGTGACGATTCTGGAAGGCGCGGAGCGCGGCCTACGAATTCGAGCCGATGACGAGATGTTCGATCTCGATCAGCCGATCGTGGTTCGTCGTGGTGACGAAGTCGTCTTCGAGGGCAAGGTTCCCCGCACGATTCAGACGTTGGCCCGGACCCTCGAAGAGCGCGGAGATCCGACTGGCGTGTTCCCCGCGGAGATCGTCATTGGAGCCGTGCCGTCGAAACCGGATCAGGATTGAGGATCGATCACGGTGACGGGGTACCCGAGTCGGCCTGTCTCAGGAACGGCCTTGCCGCCAACATCGCGGCCAACGTCGCGACTGACGCGGCGACGGGAACCCAGTCTTCGATCGTCGCCGTGACGATGAGCCAGATTCCGAGTCCGAGCGAGATCAGTGGGGGAAGCGGATAGAGGGGGATCTTGAACGGACGCGGTTCGTCCGGGAAGCGGACGCGGAGCACCATCACTGAGATCATGGTCAGGCAGACCGCGAACGTCGTCAGCACGCCGACGAATTCCAAGAGCGAGGTAAGCCCGGAATACCAGACCAGCGGGATGGTGGCGGCAATCATCAGCAAGATTGCCAGAGTCGGGGCGCCTCGAGGATTCAGTCGTCCCCATGATGCGGGGAAGTCGCCCTTCCAGGCGAGGGCGGCGACCACTCGTCCACTGGTCATGACCGAGACACTCAGAGTAGAGATGAAGAGCAGGACGATGACGCCGGTGACCAGACGACCGCCGAATTCGCCGAAGATACTCCGGGCCGCCGTGGCGCCGATGCTGGCCATCGGCTGAATCGCTCCGTTGGAATCCAGCTCGAGCATGCCGGCCGCCGGGACCACGCGAAGGTAGACGAGGTTCATGAGGAGGTACATGCCGCCGACCACGATCACGCTGCCGATGATCGAGAGCGGGAGAAAGAGACCGGGACGTCGAATCTCGCCACCGACTTCGGCGGCGGTCGACCAGCCGAGATACGCGAAGGAGATGGAGACCACCGCGAGTCCGATGACCCCGGAGATCGCGCTGGGCCCCGGTGCATTCCGAAGATGTTCGAGCGTCGCGGCGGGGGTCGAGTCGGGAGGAATGGTGGCGAGTGCCGAATCAGGTCGGAAAATCTTCGCGGCTTCGATGAGTTCGGCGGAGGGGAGAATGGGCTCGATGGTGGCGAGGAACCCGGCGATGATGAAGCCGGCCACCAGAAGAACTTTGAGGATCACGAGCCCGTCGTTGAATCGCTTGCCGCCGATCACCGTGATCGCATGAATCAGACCGAGTCCGCAGAGGATGACGGTGGCCGTGGTTCGAACCTCAGTCCAGGGTGCGAGATCCTCGATGTAGTCGCCAGCAACCAGCGCGATCGCGGCCATCGCCGCGATGTATCCGATGAACAGCGTAATCATGCCGTTGAGGTATCCCCAGATCGGACCGAGGGTCTCGAAGACAACGGCATACTGGGCGCCGGCCTTCGGACGCATGGCGCCGAGTTCGCCGATGGTCAAGGCGCCGGCCAGCGCGAGCACGCCCGCGATAATCCAGGCCAGCATCAGATTCGATGCTGATACCAGCTCGGCCCCGACGATTCCGGTCACGGCGAAGATGCCGGAACCGATCATCGACGCGACGCAGATGCCGGTCGCGCTCCAGAGTCCGATCAAACGGCGTTGCGCGGGGAAATCGCTGGTGACGCCAGTGGGTGTGCCTTGCTTCTCGGTCGGCTGCATGGATTCAGTATCGTGTCTTCTTACCGCCACGGGTGATTCTTCATCCGTTTCAAGATCAAGGTCCTGCGGGCCGTATGCCGAGATCCACATCGATGACCGACGACCGATTCCCAAGTACTTCGACAAGCGATCGCGGCCTCGACCGGCTGGAGACGCGGGGTCGGTGGGGGGCGATCTGGATCGCGATCATCTATTTCCTCGGTTTCAGCCTGGTGTGGACGATCGCGCACGAGCTCAGCGACTTGCACGGCACGCGGTTACCCCTCACGTTCGGGTGGGAGTCGCGAATTCCGTTGCAGCCTTGGGCGATCCCGCTCTACTTCACGCTGGACCTCTCGGTGATCCTGCTTCCCCTCGTCTTTCGGTCTGCGCGGGAGGCCGTGCCTCCGATGGGCCTGCTTCTTCTTCAGGTCGTCGTCGCGGCGCCTTTCTTCGTCCTCCTTCCCATCGAGAACGCGTATGTCAACGACATGCCGACCGGCGTCTGGGGGGCGTATCTCTTCGAGCCGCTCGGGATGAAGAACGTCTCGCAGTGGAATCAGACGCCGTCGCTTCATGTCACGTATTCACTCACCGTGGCGACGGTAGTTGCGCGACGTTGGGGCGGAATTTGGTGGTTGATCGGTTTCGCCTGGGCGATTCCGGTCTCGATCGCCACCATGCTCGTGCACGAGCATCACGCGATCTGTGTGGCGGGTGGACTGCTGCTGTACGTCGCGACTGTCCCACTGCTCGGCCTCTGGGGGCGGCGGTGTGGGCTGGACAACCGGGGGCGAGACGTTGATCGATTCTGAGCCGAACGCGATCGAAGATCAGGCCAGAATGTCCTTGACGACTTTTCCGTGCACGTCGGTCAATCGATAGTCACGACCCTGATGCCGATACGCCAGGCGTTCGTGATTGATGCCGAGCTGATTGAGCATGGTCGCGTGGAGGTCGTGGACTTCGACTGGATTCTCGAGGATGTTGTACGAGTAGTCGTCGGTCTTGCCGTAGGAGATACCGGGCTTGACGCCACCGCCCGCGAGCCAGACGGTGAAGCAACGAGGATGGTGATCGCGGCCGTAGTTTTCCCGGGTCAGCGTGCCCTGGCTGTAGACGGTGCGGCCGAATTCGCCAGCCCAGAGGACGAGCGTGTCGTCGAGCATGCCGCGTTGTTTGAGATCGGCGAGCAGGGCCGCCTGTGGTTGATCGACCGCCTTCGCTTGGGCCCGGATCTCGCCCGGCAAGTTTCCGTGCTGATCCCATCCCCGCATGTACAACTGGATGAATCGAACCCCGCGCTCGGAGAGCCGACGAGCCTGAAGGCAATTGGCCGCGAAGCTGCCGGGGGTCCGGACGTCGGGGCCATACATTTCGAGCGTCGCTTCGGACTCATCGGAGATGTCCGTGAGTTCGGGCACCGACATCTGCATCCGGTAAGCCATTTCGTACTGGGCGATGCGGGCCTGGACCTCGGGGTCAAGCGACTCCGCGAATTCCTCTTCATTCATCTTGGCGGCGAGGTCGAGCATCAGTCGGCGGTCCTCGCGGCTCACGCCGTCGGGGTCCCGAAGATGAAGCACCGCGTCACGGCCCGCTCGGAGCTTGCAGCCTTGATGTTCACTCGGAAGGAATCCGCTGCCCCAGAATCGCGCCGAGAGCGCCTGCATGTTGCCGATTCCCTGCGTGATCATCACCACGAAGCTCGGCAGGTCGCTGTTCATACTTCCGAGGCCGTAGCTCATCCAAGAACCGAAGCAGGGCCGGCCCGGAATCTCGCTCCCGGTCTGGAAGAACGTGATGCCAGGTTCGTGGTTGATCGCCGACGTGTGCATTGAACGGATGAAGCAAATGTCCTTCGCCATCTTCCCGGTATACGGGAGGATCTCCGAAAGCATCACGCCATCTTCGTTGTTCTCGTATCGATCGAATTTGAACATCGTCGGTGCCACGGGGAACCGGGCCTGACCGCTGGTCATGGTGGTGATTCGCTGCCCGTTCCGGATCGAATCCGGAAGGTCGTCGTCGAATCGGTCGTGGAGGTGTGGTTTGTGGTCATAGAGGTCGAGCTGGCTCGGGGCGCCCTCCATGTGCATGTAAATGACCCGCTTGGCCTTGGGAGCGTGATGCGGGAGCGCGGCGAGGATCTCGTCGACTTCGCTGACTCGACTACCAGCGAAAGCGGGGCGGTCACCGATCAATGAACTGAGTGCGGTGGTTCCCAGTCCGCCGAGCAGTCCACCCGCCATCGACCCAAAGAAGCGGCGTCGCGTGAGATTGCGAAGGTAGGCTTCGAGCGGATCGGCGGGATTTTCGTTGATAGGGTTTGGCATGTTCGAAGGTCCTGGAGTCAATCCTTGACGATGGCGGCGTCCGAACACAAAACGGCATTCGCGAGCATGGTCCAGGCCGCGAGTTCTTGCGGATCAATCTCCGCGGGGGCCATGGTTTCTCCGACCGCGATCAGGGCGGCCGCTGATTCAGCGTCGGCCCCGTAGCGTTCCCGATAGTCGGCCAAGGTCTGGCGGAGCAGCGGAAGCAGGGTGTCCGAAGGTGGCGTCGCGGTCGCATATCGGAAGAGCAGGTCGAAACGGGCGTCATCCCCGTCGGATTCTGTGATCACTCGGGCCGCGAGCATTCTGGCGGCCTCCACGAACTGGGGGTCGTTCCAGAGTACGAGCGCCTGCAATGGAGTGTTCGTGGTGATTCGGCGGGTTGAACAGTACTCGCGGGTCGGGGCGTCGAGGGCGAGCATGGAGGGCGGCGGAGACGCTCGCTTCCAGTAGGTGTAGACGCTCCGTCGGTACAGGTCGTCGCCATAGCCCTGTTGGAAGTTCCGAGTGTTTGACTGGAGCATCGCGACTTCTTGCCAGAGTCCGTCCGGCTGGTAGGGCTTGACACTGGGACCACCGAGCTGCTCGACGAGCAGTCCTGAGGCGAAGAGTGCCTGATCCCGAATCTGCTCGGCGGCTAGTCGCTGCCGGGGGAAGGACGAAAGCAGCTCATTATTGACGTCAATATCCAGTGCGCGGGGATCGCGGCGAGCGGACTGTCGGTAGGTGGCGCTGGTGACCATTCGCCGCAGCAGGGCAAGCTGGTCCCAACCGCCTTCGCGGAAAGTTGATGCGAGGTGATCGAGGAGGTCCGGGTGCGAAGGCCACGCACCCTGCAGGCCGAAGTCGTCCACGCTCTCAACCAGGCCTCGACCGAAGAGCAGTGCCCAGTATCGGTTTACGACCACGCGAGCGGTCAGTGGATTCTCGTCACTCACGATCCAGCGGGCGAGATCGAGCCGGCTCGGTTGTTCGAGATCGTCGGGTAGGGAGCCAAGCACGGACGGGATCGCACGCGAGACCGGGCGTTCGACATCTGGCTGGTCGTATTGGCCACGCATCATGATGTAGGTGTCACGGGCCATGGCCCGTTCCTTCATGACCATGGTCTTCGGAACGTTGTTGAGGAGACCGCTTCGCTCCGTGGTGATCTTCGCGATCTCGTCGCTGATGCTCCGGTACCGAGGCGATTGCCGCATTCGAATGGCTTCGCCCGCGGCGGTCAAGACCGGAGGTCGCACGGTGTTTTCGGGGACGAGCAAGGCGACTGCCGGTCCGGCGAGTTCATGTTCGGGTGAGTCGGCCCGGTAGTACATCCCACCGGCACCGCCGGTATTCACGATTTTCAGGACCAGCGTGTTGCGGCCTTGCACCAGCGGCACCTCGATCAGGTCCTGATCCGGGGCGACACCTCGGGCGACTTGTCGTTCGAAGACCATCTCGCCGTTCCGATAGACCTGGATGCCGTCATCAGAGCCAAGCGAGAGCGAGAGTGTTCGTTCGTCGGGGCTGTAGATTTCGCGTGCCACGTACTCGGCGCCGATTCCCTGGGCGAGGGTGATGGTCTGGCCGTCGATGACGCCTGGCGAGTAGCGCCAGGTCTGATCGCGGAATTTCTTGCCGAAAGAGATGGGGCCGTCCTCTTCCGGGCCGAACGCGGTTCCGTAGGCCTCGGCGCCGTTGGCGGTGGGGTACGGGCCAGCGATGTACCAGTTGGTGTTCGCGACCGGAAGCGCGGCGCGAAGGGCCGGGGTCGATCGGCCGAGATGAAGTCGAGTTCGACCGATCGCATGTTGTGCGTAGGGGGACTCGAAACCGTATCGCACGACGAGATCCGTTCCACCTTCGAACCCGAAGGGTTCGGCGGCAAGGAACACGAAGGTCCGAGCTCCTGGGATGTCGTACGACTGCGCGGCCCAGACCCGGCCGTCATCAGGTCGCAGGGCATTGGTGATCTTGAAGTCGCCATTCGGCTGCTCGTAGTCCGCCCAGGCCCATTCCAGTGGAACGGTGACGCGCTGGGAGGGGTCGGCGACCGAGACCGCTTCGGCGGTGATTCCGGAGAGGATCGCATTTCCATTGGGGGCGCGGCCGGTCTTGTTGCCCGGCAGTGACTCGTGGGGCAGCGCTTCGATCAGGAAGGCGTCGTGGAGGCCTTTCTCGATGCGATAGGTAATGACGATCTCATCGCTCGCCGGGTTTTCGCCACCCGCCAGAACGGAACCATCCTCGAGAATCGACATCGAAGCGCCATTGATGCTCTCGGCGGCCTGCGGCGTGGGTGCCGACCAAGCGAATCCGTCACCGACCAGGAGTTCGGCGAGATACTCCTGGATTGCGGCTTGTTCTTCGGGTGTCGATTGGTTGCGATCGGTCTCAAGTTCGCGGATGCGGGAGGCGAGTTCCTCGGCCAGAGCAGCATCTTCTTCGCGAGGGATTTCCAGGAAAGGTTCGAAGGCTCGATTCGAATCCGGCACCTGCGTGTAGATGCCGGGTTGTTCGACGTTATTGAAGAACGCGATCAGGCTGTAGAAATCCTGCTGGGAGATCGGGTCAAACTTGTGGTCATGGCAGCGGGCGCAGCCGACGGTGAGGCCCAGCCAGACGGCGCCGGTGGTCTCCACCCGATCGACCGCATATTCCAGCAGGTACTCTTCAGCAATGGCGCCGCCTTCGTCACTGGTCACATGGTTTCGGTGAAAACCACTGGCGACCAACTGTTCGATGGTCGGATCCGGGAGAAGATCGCCCGCAAGTTGTTCAATGGTGAATTGATCGAACGGCATGTTCTCGCGGAATGCGTTCAATACCCAATCGCGGTAGGGCCAGATTTGTCGGCCGGCATCCATATGGATGCCGCTGGTGTCGGCGAATCGTGCGAGGTCGAGCCATGGCGTTGCCATGCGTTCGGCGAGTCGCGTGCGGTAGGGCTCTTCGGTAAGGATGCGATCGACCAGGCGTTCAAAGGCCTCGTCCTCCACATCGGCGAGGAAGACATCGAGCTCGGCAGGGGTCGGAGGAAGTCCGGTGAGATCAAGGAAGACGCGTCGAGCAAGCGTCGATCGATCGGCTTCCGCCGCGGGTTCGAGTCCGGTTTCACGCAACCGCCGCATCGTGAACCGATCGATCTCGTTTCGACTCCAGTCGTCATCGTTTCCAACTGGTACCACTGGGGTCTGCAAGGGTTCGAACGCCCAGTGATCTTCGTACTTGGCACCCTCTTCAATCCACCGGCGAATCAACTCGGCCTCGGAATTGGAGATGGCTTTCTTGCCACTGTCCGGTGGGGGCATCACGTCATGCGGATCCACGGCGGTGATGCGCTCGTAGAGCAGGGACGCTTCGGGATCGCCGGGAACGATGGCGGCGAGCCCGTCGACCATCTTGGTGGCGGCTTCGAAAGAATCCAGACGGAGGTCGGCCATCTGCGTGGCGGCATCGGGACCATGGCAGAGGAAACACCGATCCGACAGAATCGGTCTGATGTCCCGGCCGAATCGAACGGCGGCCGCGTCGACTCCTCGCGGCCCAGTGGTTGCCGCCAGTTCGGCCGAAACCGGATGAGGGCCACTGGAGGCGGTCGCGTCAGCGATCCACACGGCGAGTGCGAGCGTGCAAAGGCCTGATGCCACGGTTCTTTGAATGGCGCGTCCCATACTCCACAGAATACGACCTCTGGCCTCGGTGTACGTCATGAATCGAGGAGATCGAGCTCGGAAATCCCGGCCGAACTGGTGGATGTCGCGGCCGAGAACCTCGAACCACGCTAAAAACGATCGTTTTCGGAGATTGCCGACCGGGGAGGTTGACTCGGCGAGCCAAGAGTTTATTTTTCTGAGGTCCCCTTCGATTTCTTAAGGAAACCAAGCGGGCGGTGGGGCATCTCATAGAGAGGTGTCCCCCCGGACATGGATAAAAAGAGCAATCGGTACGGGCACTCTCCCGGGCCGATGGGCCTGTCTTCATGGAGATTCTCTTAGATGCGATCGTTCCTTGCGCTCTCCGCGAGCATTGTTTCTCTATCCATTTCCGCCATGGCGACGGCTCAGTCTAGGAATTCACCCCGAAGCGGTCCCTCTTCGCCGCCAGCGTTCTGGGTACACGACGACGGGACCGTGGAGGTCAATAACACGGATGGGCAAACCAAGTTTCAGAACATCGAGGCGTACCTCGAGTCCGAGCTGTTCGAGGTGGTTGGAGGCCGCTGCGGGCTCCCCCCCGAGGACGAACGGATCTCCGGGCCGCCGCTGGACGACGAACCGGGTGGCGTCGCGGGTGGTGGATCTTCCTCGGACTGTAGTTGCAATCAGACCAATCCCAGCGCCATCTACGATGCGCAGGGCGACATCACGTACCAGATTCCGGTCGTTTTTCACGTGATCCGCAACAGTGCTGGAACGCAGGGAAACATCTCCGAAGCATGCATTCAGAATCAGGTCCTGACGCTCAACGAAGACTTCAATGCAATCTCCGGTTCGCCCGGCGCTCCTGGGACGAACTGCCAGATTGAGTTCGTGCTCGCTTCGGTTGATCCCTCTGGCAGTGCGACGAATGGGATCACCTATTCCGACAACAGCACGTGGTTCAATGACGGCGGCGGCTACTACAACTCCCTCGCCTGGGACACCAGCCGGTACATGAACGTGTACACCAACACCGCGAGTGGTGCGCTTGGCTACGTGCCGGCGCTGGGATGCTCGAACATCGACGGTCAGGCTCAGGATCGCATCGTGATCCTGTATTCGGCGATCGGGAACTGCGCCACGTCGTCGCCGTACAACCTCGGACGTACGCTCACGCATGAGGTCGGTCACTACTTCGGTCTGGAGCACACCTTCGCGGGTGGATGTTCCAGCTCCAGCAACTGCAACAACAACGGCGATCTGGTCTGCGACACGCTCCCGCAGCAGAATTCCACCAGTTCCTGCAGTTCCAGCAGTTCATGTGGTCAATCGCACAACAATCAACGCAACTATATGGACTACTCGATCGATTCTTGTATGAATCAATTCACCTATGAGCAGCACCTTCGGATGCGTTGCAATCTTGAGCACTATCGCGTGCAGCTCCCCTGCACCGACTGCACCGGCAGCGGGATTCCCGAGAACGACGAGTGCTCGGGCGCCATCGCGCTGGTGGACGGTCCCAATGAGGGAACCACTTTTCAGGCCACATACTCTGGTGTGACCTCGGAGCCTTCCTGCAGCACGTCCTCGGGAATCGCAGTTCGAAACGACGTTTGGTACTCCTATACCGTTCCGGGCAATGGACTTCTCACGCTCTCGACTTGTGGCGCATCCTTTAACTCACGGCTCAACATCTGGGATGGTGGATCCTGCCCGTCAAGCGGCGGGCCGTTACTCGCGTGCAGCGACAATGATTGCGGTGACGATGCCATCACGAGCGTCTTCGTCTTCAGTGGCCAAGAGATCATCGTTCAAGTCGGCAGCCCAGTGAACGAGAGCGGCAATTTCGTGCTCGAGCTTGCCCTTGATGAAATCATCGACCCTCCGGTGAACGATGACTGTTCAGATGCCACGGCGATCACCGGGGCGGTGACCGAGTTCACCACGATCGATGCATCGGGTTCCGGTTTCGGCCTCCCGCTGTCTTGCTCGACTTCCAGCGGGCCCGAGGTGTTCTCCGACGTCTGGTTCAGTTGGACGGCACCGTGCACGGGTTTTGCGACCATCGCAAGCTGCGGGAGCGAGTTCGATTCGCGGTTGGCCGTCTATGCGGGTTCGACTTGTCCCAGTTCCAATATTGCCCCAGTGAGTTGTGCCGACAATATCTGTGGCGATGATGCGAGCGTGACGTTCCTCGCGTTAGAGGGACAGGCATTCCTGATTCGAGTCGGATCACCGGTTGACGGCGACGAAGGACAGGGATCCTTGTTCGTCGATTGCGAGCCGATTGGTGGAAATCCATGTCCCGAAGATCTCAATGATGACGGCACCATTAACGGTGCCGATCTGGGGCTCCTGCTCGCCGCTTGGGGGACCGATGGCGCTGACATCAATGATGATGGCAATACCAACGGTGCGGACCTTGGCCTGCTGCTTTCTGCCTGGGGTCAGGACTGCTGAATCGCTGACGTCGGTCTGATGTTCGAAGCAAATCCAGCCGCTCGCGCCTTCTGTGGCGCGGGCGGCTGTTTTTCCTCGTGGGAGCGGTTTCGGCCCTTGCCGGATTCGAGGTATCCTCGCGAGCATGAGACCACACGCCACCACCGGTATCTTCTTCGCCACGCTCCTGTTGATCGCGGGAACGTCGGTTCTCGCAGGATCTGCGGATTCGTCGAAAATGAGCGTCGCCGCACCGATCGCGAGCCCGGGGGCACCGGTCTTTGGAAAGACGATCAAGCTCTTCAACGGGACGGATCTGGCCGGCTGGACTGGGTTCTTTCAGGACAAGTCGACTGACGCATCACAGGCGTGGTCGGTTCGCGATGGGATTCTCGTGTGTAACGGCCAACCGATTGGGTATCTCCAGACGGATCTGCAGTTTGAGAATTACGAACTCATCGTTGAATGGCGATTTGATCCGAAGAAGGGCGCCGGGAATAGTGGGGTTCTCCTTCGAATCAAAGGGGAGAACAACGTCTGGCCGAATTCGATTGAGGCCCAGTTGCACTCCCGGAATGCGGGGGACATCTGGAACATCGGCGGCTTCCCGATGAAGGCCGCTCCGGATCGGACCAGTGGGCGACGGACGACCAAGGCGCACGAGACCAACGAGAAGCCCCTCGGCGAGTGGAACCGATATCGCATCCGACTCGACCGTGGCACCCTCACCCTCGAGGTCAACGGGCTGGTGCAGAATGAAGCCACCGAGTGCCAGCAGATTCCCGGTCGAATCGGGTTGCAGAGCGAAGGCGCCGCGATCGAATTCAAGACCGTGGAACTCCGTCCGATCATCGCTTGGAAGTAAGGCGGGTGAGCCGTCGACAGACTCAAGACTGCGGCCGATGCCCATCAGTCCGCCATCCCGTGAGGATGCCAAGAGTCATCGCGGCGATTGTCCCAACGGCATAGGCGACCAGATCCGACCAGAGAAACCCTCGTCCGAGCAACAAGGCGCCAAGCTGCTGGTCGCGGATCGAGTTCAGCCAAGCCCAGTCGGCGAGTTGGGAGATCTCGACCATCGTGGCAAGGCCGAAAGTCAACGCGGCGATCCAGAGGCGATTGAGACTCGGAAGGAGGAACCTCCAACCGGCATAGGCCGCCATGGCCCAAGCGGCGTCACCGCCGTAGGTTCCGATGATGGGCCAGTCGGCCATCGGGGCACTTCGGCTAGCAAGCCCAAATGCGGCTGCCAGAAGCATGCCTCCGGCCGCCCAGAGCCTTGTCCGCCGCGAACGTCCGCGAACGGTCTCGGCTGCAGGCCCGATTGGGTCATCCATCGACGTTGATCTGCTCGCCGCTACCAGTCCAGGTCAGGCGGCGAGGCCTGGTTCGGAGTCGATTGGCCTCCGTGGCCCCATCTCCCGTGAATTCCTCCCGGACGGGATCCCAGGTCAGTGGTCGCCGAAGTTCGTATCCGATCGCGGCCAGTTGGCAGACCGTGGCCGTGCGGTGGCCGGCCTCGGCGGGCGCAATGGTCGGTTGACCCTCATTGATGGCGTCGATCCAGTCGGTGATGTGATCGGCGGGTCTGGGAAGTCGCGCCGATTCCTCGACGGTGGTCTCAAGGATCGCGGGGTCGGACGCTCGGAGATACCCGCGGCCGGCTTCGATCCAGCCGTCCGTTCCCTCGAACCGACAGTCGATCGAGCCGTCGTGGATCAGTTCGATGCCATCGTCATAGATAAGTCGGAGGCCTCGGATCGCCGCCGGATCCTCCGGGGGGATGATCCGGCTGGGGCCCGAGTTGTCACGACGCAACGCCCATTGCGCGATGTCAAAGTGGTGAGCCCCCATGTCTGCCAGCCCGCCCCCCGCGAATTCACGATAGTTCCGCCACGCGGGATAGTGTCCATGCATCCCGATGGGGCAGAGGACGCTGTTGAAATCTCGGCTCGAGGCACTGCCCAGCCAGCGGTCCCAATCGGCCGGCGACATGTCCTCCGGGAGCGGTTCTGCCGGAAGGTCGCACGCGATGGGGGGATCACCGACCCCGATGTACACCCGCTCGATATCGCCGATGGATCCGTTGCGGACGAACTCCGCAGCTCGAACGAAGTGACGACCGAACTCGCTTCGCTGCTGGCTTCCCACTTGAAAGGCGACCCCGGATGCCGCGGCGGCATCGGCGATCGATCGTCCTTCTTCGATGGTCCTGGAGAGCGGCTTCTCGCAGTAGACATGGACGTCCCGGCGGCAGGCTTCCACGGCGTTGATCGCATGCGCATGGTCCGGCGTGGTGATCACGACGGCGTCGAGATTCGCGGTGGCGAGCATTTCGAGTCCATCCTCGTACGCGACGCAGAACTCCCCTCGGTTGTCCTTGGCGATTCGGTCCATCGCGGTCTGCCTTCGAGCTGGGCAGACTTCGGCGAGGCCGACCAGTCTGACCCCGGGAGCTCGCATGAACTGGTCGAGGAGATTCTTGGAACGGATTCCGTAGCCGACGATCCCCAGTCGAATGATCTTTGAACCGTTTCGTAGCGTCCTCGGGCGGCCGATGGCCGGCGAAAGGCCGACCGGGAGGAATGGGAGGGCGGCGGCCGCTGCCAGCATGCCTTTGGCTGCCGTTCTCCGATTCACGTCGAAAGTCTTGGTGGGGTCGTCATTCATCGGAATCGCTCCGGTTCGAGGTTCCAGTCATCCTGCCACGGACGGCATCGCAGTTCTTGGCGACGGCGTGGCGAAGGCTGTTCCTCCGTGAGCGTAGCCGAAAGATGTCCGGTCTCGCGCAGGATCTTTCGGCAAAAAAAGAGAACGACCCGCATCGTGAGATGCGGGTCGTTCCAAGTGTCTGCAGCAAGTGCTCTCTCGTGCAGGGTCGCAACCGTGCCGATCAGTTTCGGCGGCGGCGGCGGGCAAGGCCCGCGATTCCCACGAGCGCGAGCACGGACGGTGCCGGCACCATGCCGACGAAGTCCTGCATGTTTCCCGTGCTCTCGTAGAACACCAAGTTGTTCAGCATCGCATCGGTGCCTTCGCCCAAGCTGGCGAGCATCGTGTCGTAGTGGTACTGAGCGTCGATGGTGTATTCGCTGAACTGCACGGCACCCATCGCGGTGGAACTCTGTGCCTTGACATCGTCGAGGTACCAGGTTCCGGGGATGAAATCGTAATTCTCTTCCATGATCTCGTTCGTCAGGAAGGCCAAGGCCGCGCCCATGGCGCCATCGCCGGAGGACTTCGTGACGTCGTACCATTGGTCGTACAGCGAGGCGAGGAAGCGGGCGCGATCTTGGGTTTCGGCACCCAACTCGGTCCAGTTCTTGATTTCGTAGGGCATCGGGCTGTTGCTCACCGGAGCGTCGAGGTCGTAGCAATAACCCTCGTATTCGCCGCTGTTGAACACGTACAAGCCGAGGTAGCCGCCGGATCCAACTCGGGAAGCCGAGTCCCAGGAATCAGCACCGTCGAACGACCAATTGGCCCACTCATTCGAACCCAAACCGGTCCAGGCAAGGTCAATCTCCGCAGTCGCAATCGCGACTGGTGCGGCGAGAACCAAGGCGGCTCCCAATGTAAATCTACTCTTCTTCATCTCTAGTCTCCTTGTCATATCTCTTGTCATATCAGTCAGACGGTGGGGACCATCCGATTTTCGGGCGTTCAAGTGGTGAGTACCTCTTGAAGTCAGGTGTCTTTGCGGCGGGAAATCCGCAAAGGCCGGCTGCTGCAGACGAGCATGAGCCACAGATGAAGATACCGCAGCAGGACTCTCGTTCAATAGAGAAGGTCCGATTTTCTAAAGTCTTTTTCGGAAGCCAACTGGAAAAGGGGTTTCTGGATGATCCTGAACCTAAAAAGTTGTTATCGGACAAGGATATCTCGCGTTCTTAGGTCATCAGGATCGCCAACGAGGTGTGTTGTGGAGGATCGAACTCTCGGAAAAATGGCCATTCCCGCCCTTTCTACAGCATGGATCCGTCAATGATCCGCAGTTTTTTCTAGAAACCATGAGGACATTCAGACCGAGTTCCATCAGAGAAGGGTTTAGAAACGGATTTGCGGTGTAAACCACTCTCGTGCCTCGTGCGGAGGCAGCCCCGACTTCGATCAAGAGGCGCATCATGATCGGCAGGATCCGCCGGAACCACGATCGCGGCGATCCAGTTGCAAGGCTGCGAGGCGTACGCGACCACGATGCGTCGTTTCAGTCGGTTTCAATTCTTCGGAAGTTCGGATTGAAAGTGCCCATGGATAGACTGAAGGTGTGAAACGTCGCTTCCAAGATCACGTCACCACCGCGTTGATCGCCAATCTCGCGATCCTGGTGCTCGGGCATCTCCCGACCGCTGGAGCGGCCATGTCGCAGGCAGATCGCATCGACGAAAGAGTCGATTTTCAGACCGAGATTCGACCGCTTCTTTCGCGAACTTGTTTCGAGTGTCATGGCCCGGATGAGGGATCTCGCCGCGCACGACTGCGTCTTGATCGGCGAGTAGGTCTGCTGGGGGAGCAGGGTGTCGGCGGCGTGGTGATTCCCGGAGATCCCGAAGGCAGCGAACTGTTCCGGCGGATCACCGCAGAGGATCCCGATGATCTGATGCCGCCGCCGGAATCGGGCCATGCCTTGACGTCCGAGCAGATTGCCGCGATTCGAGCGTGGATCAGTGAGGGTGCGGTATGGGAAGAGCATTGGGCGTTCATCGCCCCTGACCCGCGGCCGCGTACGACGATCGCACGGTCGGACGTCAATCTCGAGCAACACGACCAATCCGTCGATCCGAT
>CALFOM010000048.1 GCA_937919685.1 uncultured Phycisphaera sp. | reverse complement strand
TGGCACTCCTCGGCCTCGCCGGTCTCACCGGTCGTCGTCGACGAAACGGCTGATCGGCTCTCTCTGAGCCCATCCGTCCTACCAGAGTCCATTCCGCCACCCCGACCTCTTGAGGTCGGGGTGGCTCTTTTTGACACCACACCGTTGACCTCTAAGAACATTCATGAGATACCCTCGAATTTGGAGGAATTCCCCCCGTCTCAAGATTCTGAGGCTATCGTTAGGCTTGGTGGTGCAGTCACCTCTCTGAGGTTGACCGCACCGAATTTGTCGACACACGAGGAGCGGCCCACGGCCTGCTGCCTTCACAAACTTAAGACTGGAGTTTATGGTGAAGATTGGTATCACCCTTACAACGATTCTTCTCGGCAGCGCTGCTGCTCTCCTTGGCCAAGTTTCCGCGGACGCGGTTCCTGGTGGCAAACGGGGAGGTACCGCTGGCGCCATTGGTGCTGACGTTGCGGTCTGCAATATTCCCGCCATCTCACGGTGGGGTACTGTGAGCGGTATCACCGCCTACTCCATCGGTACGACCAGCGTGAACCTTGGTGACGTAGATCTCGAGTGGTTTGCCAATAACAATCGGCATCCACGGATGCCGATGAACATGTTCCGATACGTGGAGGGTCGCCTTGACCAGATCGGTTACTCCTGGTGCAAGGATGGCTTCTGCGCCCTCCAACTCAATGAGTGCGGCTCTTGCGACCCGGCGGGAAGCGGTTGCCCGCAGTTGCTTGGTCCTGGCTGCTCCGACCCCTATTCGAGTTCGCTGAACGGTAGTCAGGGCGGACTCGCTCCAAAGTGGCAATGCAATGCGGCAACCGGCCAGTTCCAGTATCCACCCACCGGCCTTCCCAGCGCCGCACCAACGATCGGCCGACGTATTCAGGTACTTCAGGCAGATCTCTCTCCGCAGCAGAACGTCGGAGGCAAGTACTACACCGATTCGCAGTACCTGCATCCACAGGACTACGAAGCCGGCAACAACCTGAACAACGGATCGTACAAGCGGATGCTCGTCGGTTCGCTGAGCGGAAGCGGTTACTCCCTCACGCCGACCGGCTCCACGTTCCTTGGAAAGCCTGGGATCTATGCCTGGGAAGACAACAGCAGCTCGGTCGTTATCAAGACCCTCGATATCCCAAATGATGGACGAGTCTTGGTTGCGAGCGATGTCATCGACAACGGTGATGGCACCTTCCGTTACGAATACGCGATCTACAACTACCAGTCGGATTACAACGTGAATGGTTTCACTGTTCCCGTTCCCGCTGGCGTCGAAATCAGTGACATCGATTTCAGCTTCCCGACCCACCACTCTGGCGACCCGTACAGCAACGACGCTTGGGTGGTCACTCAGGACGGCAGCAGCATCACTTGGTCGACGGACGAGTTCTCGCAGGACCAGAACGCCAATGCGATCCGCTGGGCTTCGATGTACAACTTCTCGTTCACCGCAAATGCAGAACCCGCAACGGGTGATTCCGTCCTCGACATCTTCCGTACCAACTCCACGGAAGTCGTCGGCGGCATCTACGTCCCCAGCGGTCCCACCAACCCATATGACCTCAACGGTGACGGCATCGTGAATGGAGCAGATGCTGGCATCTTCTTCACGCAGTGGGGACAGGGCTGTGGCAACTTCTGCGACTTCAACGAAGATTGCATCGTCAACTCCGCCGACCTCGGTATGCTCTTCGCCGCCTGGGGCCCCTGATCCCCGAGAACCGTGCTATCGCCCGGTTTCAATCCAGAATTCAATCGAGCCTCCCTTTCGGGAGGCTCGATTTCTTGGCTCAATTGACAAAAACACGAACCTTGGAAGTAGAACAGGCGTCCGATACCAAGAGCCCGTCACAGGCGGCCCTTCCGCACTGATTACCCGAGGAATCTATTGGCCTCGCATCACGTCGAACGCTAGCCTTGAGTATCGCCGGCACGGCGACGCAAGAGGCCACAGAAAACCCCTTTTCCGACAGCCCGCAGAAATCCAGGAACAACACCCGTGAAGATGCCCGTTACCGCAAAAAATGCGATCGCCTTGTTCTTGACCGGAGGCCTTGCCGGCACATTGCTGGCAGCGAATGCCGCACCGCCGAAGTCGACCGTGAAGCCATCCCGATCAGCCCTTCGATCCCAAGTCGTCGTCGAATCGACGCCGCCGATTGACTTTGAAGGGACGAGGATCGACGAGTACGAACTGGTGGATCTACCGCTGCCCCAGGACATTCCGGCGTCGTATGACGCGACATTCGAGTTCGAAGGCGAGACTTACAGCCTCGGCCTGGATCGATTTTCAAATCGGTCGGCCGACTTCGCCGTCTACGTCGACTACGGCGACGGCCAGTTGATTGACACCCCGATGCCTCCCGCTCGAACCTATGTGGGGCTGATCGAAGAAATTGCCGGAAGCGAAGTCTCCGCGAGCATCCTGGAAAATGGCGTCCACGCCATGGTGCATCTCGGCGACGATGAAATCACGATCCAGCCTGCCGGCGACTTCGGCATTCCCGGCCCTGCGGGACGACACATCATCTACCGATCCAGCCGATCCTTCGCCGAAGGACAATGTGGCAATGGAAGATTTGATCTTCCGAAGGCCGACCTTGGGTTCGAACTGCCCGGCGGGAACCCCGGCGATCCGCTCGGAGGAGGCGTGGCCGGAACCGGATTGCACCTCATCGATCTCAGCATCGAGTGCGACTTTGAGTTCTTTCAACGGAACTCCAATTCCGTCACCGCGACCGTGAACGACGTCGAGTTGATCATCAACAACTGCGAGACGATCTACCGCCGTGATGTCGGCATCGCGCACGATATCAACACGGTGGTCGTTCGAGCCGACGCGAACGACCCATACACCTCTACAACCATTGGCGGACGCCTCGACCAGTTTCGTGCGAATTGGCAGAACGCCCCTGAAAACGACATCCTGAGAGACACCGCTCAAATGTTCAGCGGCGTCAACTTCGCCGGCGGGACCATCGGTCTCGCCTGGGTCGGCTCGATCTGCGGTACCTACGGATACTCGGTCGTCGAGAGCTTATACACGAATAACCTCACCTACCGAACCTCGTTGAGCGCCCACGAAATGGGCCACAACTGGAACAGCGGACATTGTGATTCGTCGAGCGGGTGCCACATCATGTGCTCCGGGAACGGCGGCTGTGACGGCATTTCCGGAACTAATCTGAAGTTCGGTAACTCCGCCCAGAATGCGATCATCAGTTACCTCTCAAGCAGACCTTGTGACATTGTGCTCGCGGATCCAATCGTTCTCCCCTTCAGGGATGATTTCGAAGGCACCACGAGCGACGATGAATGGATCTCCAACAACGGAACCAGCGTCACGACCGCCGCGATGAACGAGCCCGGAGGTATTCGAAGCCTGAACCTCGATGCGACCGGATCCGGCGAGTTTGCGGACGACGAGATCCGCACCAACTACATCGAACTCTCGGTGCCCGTCGCCTTCCTGTCTTACTGGACTCAGCACCGAGGAGTTGAAGCCGGCGAGAGCCTCTTCGTGGACTATCTCGAGAATGACGGCGACTGGGTCAACATCGAAACTCACGTGTCCGACGGCGTCGATCAAACAGGATTCGACTTCCATCAATTCGAACTGCCTTCTTCGGCCCGATACAACGGTTGCAGGATCCGAATCCGTACCGACGTCGATGAACCAGATGATGATTGGTACGTCGATGACTTCACGATCGAAGAGGAAGAGCAGTCGTCCATCCCGAATGATGACTGCGACACAGCCATCGTGGTTCTGGGTGGAGACAACCCGTTCACCACCATCGGCTCGACCGACAGCGGCATCGACGACTCCCTGAACTGCAGTACGTCGAGCGGCCCTTCCGTCTCCAAGGATGCGTGGTTCGAGTTCACTGCGTTCTGCACGGGCCCGCTCACCTTGTCGACCTGCGAAGGAACCAGCTTCGACACGCGGATGAGCATTTATGACGCCGATACCGGCTGTCCCTCCAGCGGGGACTCGCCGTTCGCATGCAACGATGACTCCTGTGGGACCGGGTCGTTCATCTCCACCTTCGCCTTCACCGGCCAGACCTTCCTCATCCGTATCGGAAGTTCCGATGGTTCGACCGGCGATGGCACCCTCCGCATCGAGTGCGGTGGTCAGGGAGGTCCAGAAAACGATGAGTGCGATTCCCCCAACTCCGTCGTCGAAGGCTCGAACCTCATCTCGACCGCGGGCGCGACGAGCAGTGGAATCGACGACCTCGTTGGCTGTAGCACGAGCAGTGGCCCGACCGTGAACGCCGACCTCTGGTACGTCTACGACGTGGGCTGCACCGGGCTGGTCGAGATCTCGACCTGCGGCGCCGAGTTTGATACTCGAATCAGCGTCTATGACGCTGCGGGAGGCTGCCCTTCGAGCGGAGACTCCGCGTATGCCTGTAACGACGATGCTTGCGGAAGCGGTTCGTTGGTCACCTTCCCTGCGTTCGAAGGCCAGAGCTTCCTGATCCGTGTCGGAAGTTCCGATGGTTCGACGGGTTCAACGGACCTCGCGATCGTGTGTACTCCGTTTGGTAATCCGTGCCCGGAGGACCTGAACAGCGACGGCATCGTCAACGGCGCCGA
>CALFOM010000047.1 GCA_937919685.1 uncultured Phycisphaera sp. | reverse complement strand
CGTGTTTCGGTCGTCACCATTTCGACCATGCCGACCATGACGAGAATGACAAGAAAAACCCCTGCCTTGCGGCAGGGGTCTGTTTCTCATTGGGATCATCGACGGGCTTGTTCAGCAATCAGAGCCGAATGCGGCCAGCATCAGGCCGAGGTCCGCACCGTTGGTGGTGCCGTCACCGTTGAAGTCAGCCGCATCGGTGCCCCAGGCAGCCAGCAACAGACCAAGATCCGCACCATTGACCGTCCCGTCCCCGTTCATGTCCTCGGGGCAGATCGGGCCGGACTCGCACTCGATTCGGTCGATGACGAGGTTGTCGATGGCACATTCCGTGAGCGAGTTGTTGGGCGAGTCGGCGATGATGAACCGAATGGCGACGGTCGACGTCGGCTCGATGTGGCTGGCCACATCAATGGACGCGAAGTTCCATCCCGGTGAACCGTTGGCGAAGTTCATCACCTCGACCCACGGACCGCCGTTGGTCAACTGGACGGAGAGTGGATCTTCGGTCGGAGTTCCGGCGTCATCATTGACGAGCCACCAGTTGAAACTGAGACTCGCGTTCCCGCTGGAGAGGTCGAACGTCGGCGAGGTGAGGGTGACCGGGCCGTTGTCGACGTCGGCGGTTCCTGCGGATCCGCCGGGGGCACCGTTCTGGGTCACCCAGCATCGGGTGCCGTTGGTGGATGCATCAGCGCTGGGGGCGAATTCGATGCCGGCGTTGACCGTTCCCACTGGTACGGCGAGTTCCCAGAATCCTGCAGTGGTCGAGGGATCTGCCTCGGTGGTCCAACCATTGGTTCCCGATTCCATGTCGTCCTCGAAGAGAATGACGACATCGGTCTGGACGTCGACCGAGTACACGCCGGAGATCGGGTTTCGGAAGGTTGTGCCGGCCAGGTTTCTCGCCGTGAAGTAGTACTCGAGGGTCTGCCCGCAGTCGACTGCCGGGAGTGTCGCCATGAAGGTGCCACCCTTGCCGGTCGCGGGGCGTTCGGTGAAGTCGCCACCATCGATCGATGCCCAGAGGCTGGCGGAACCGGATTCGAGTTCCGAACCGATTGCATCGATCTGGAAGTCGATCGGTGTTTCGAAGTTTGGAAGGACGGCTCCGGGGAGATCATTGGGGAAGACGAATTCCAGTCTGATCGGCGGGTTGTTCATCCATACGCTGAAGCCGTAGCAGGCGCCAATGACCAAGTCGATCGCGCCATCGTTGTTGAGGTCGATCGGCGCGGCGTCATACGTGGAGTCGAGCGCCCAGAGGGGAAGCACCAATCCATCTTCGTCGAGCAAGGAACTGGTGTTCTGGGTGTTTCGGTAGATGTGCATCCGGCGGCCCGAGTCAGGGCAGAACGGTGGGAGATCCGAATCGACATCGGCGATCAGGACGTCTTTCCACCCATCACCGTTAAGGTCTGCGATCTGGATTGAGTTTCCAAACTCGCCGAGACTGTCGGCAATGGTGTAACGGGTCCAGGTCGCGATGCCCGAGCTGTTGTTTCCGTTGTTGATCATGTACGCATCTTGACCATCGTCGGCGCTGAGAATGTCAACTCGGCCATCGTTGTTGAGGTCGGCGGCGTTCATGCCGTAGGGCGCACCATTCGTCACCGTGGAAGGACCGATGAAGGTATTGCCGTTGGTCTGGTAGAGCACCGCGATGTCCTGGCCCGAGGTGAGGGTGTTCACTCGGATGATGTCGTTGAGCCCATCACCATTGACGTCGCGAATGACGCATTCGTTACCGAACGCCATCGACAACTGCCCGGAGGTCATCATCGTGGTCGTGCTGTCGTAGAAGTAGCCGGGATTCGCCGCGCCGAGATTGACCAGGAGTTTTCCGTCGTAATCGTCGCTGGCGGTTTCACCGGGACTCGGATTGCACTCGGAAACGCCGTCGACGACGTCGTTGGTATCGCCATCCATGTTCAGGTCGATGCAGACGTTGCCACTGGTTTCCGGCGTGTCGTAGTCGACAAAGTAGATATCGGGGTAGCCGTCGTTGGTGACGTCGCCGACCGCGATCGCGCAGGCTCGCGGGTTGGCGGAGCTACCATTCTTGGCAAAAAGGACTGGGATTCGGTCGTCGTCGAAACGGAATCCGCGCCAGTTGCCGTTGGCATCGTCACCGAGGTTGTAGTAGATGCGAGGCTGGCCGAGCCGAGCGTTCAGATTGTCGCTCATCGTCGTGGACGTCACGAGATCCGGCCAACCGTCATTGTCCACATCAAGGACCTTAATGTCGCGGTCGTTGGTCTGCTGGAGGAATCCGACGTCGCCATCCGTGCTCGAACTGATCGCATAATTATCGGTGCGGTCGACCAGGACGCCGCCCTCATTCATCAGGAGCAGATTCTTGGCGCCACCTTCGACAGAACCGGGGAACTTGCGAGCCACCGCGAGATCGGTGAACCCGTCTCGATCGAAATCGGCCCAAGCAAAGTCTTTCTCGATGTTGTCGTTGACGAGGTAGATGTCGTCGAGGACGAGTCGGTCATCGGTCGCTTCGGTGAATTCGACCCACTGGGCCGACGCCGAAGTCGCGATCATGGTTGCCGCGACGATGTTAAGGCCGATCAAGATTCTGTTACCAAGCTGCATCTGGCTCTCCTGGTGAGTTCCGCGGTCTGCGGATGTGAGGTCGGGTTGACTCGGACCTCAAATTGGTCTGCGGACGTTTCGGCGTCGATGATGCCGAAAAATTGAATGAACCGGGGACGATCCCCTTATTAGCGTACTGAATCGCCGTCTTGAGCGATGGGGTTCAAGGGCACACGCCCCAAGCAACGAGCATGAGGCCGAGGTCGGCACCATTGACGCTTCCATCTCCGTTGAGATCTTCGGGACACCCGGTACAGGTCCCCCAGGCGACGAGCATGAGACCAAGGTCGCCGCCGTCGACGACACCATTTTCGTTGAAATCTCCGGGGCAGGCCACGCAGTCATCCGGAACGCCGTTGCCGTCTTCGTCGGTCGCGCCAAGGAAGATCTCCTCGAGATCGGTGACGCCGTTGCCGTTGCAGTCACCGTTGGCGCCCTCGTAGGCAAGGAGGAACGAATCGAAGTCGACCAGATCGATCAGCCCGTCTTGGTTGACGTCGCTGATGCCGCAGGCGTCGTCAGGCGAGATCACCACGTCGATCTGCGAACACGCCAGAAGCGTCTCGAAATCTTGGAGCGTGATGAGATCGTCTTCGTCTTGATCGAAGTCTGTTCGGCCGAGCGACTTCAGGAACGCGATCAGTGCGTACTGGTCGTCCTTGGTGGCGTCGAGGTAGGCGGCGGCGGCATTCGCGCCCTCACCAATAGGCCCGTGCAGGCTGATCGCCTGATGCAGTCGGTCCTCGATCGGGCCGCTATTCACGCGGCCGTCATGGAGCATCGAAAGCCGTCGAGCGACGCCCATCAGCGGGGTGGTTCGGAATTCATTCCCAGACGCATCACCTTGAGGAAGGCCGTCGCCAAGCAATCCCATGTCGTGGAGCAGAAAATCGGAGTAGGGTTGGACGACTTTGTTGCGAAGGGCAGACTCGAGTGCCAAGCCGTCGGTGGTCAGCGTGCCGGTCGTAAAGGATTTCGTGTGGCAGGCGTTGCATCCGAACGTGTTGAAGACCGTCTCGCCGGACATGCCGCTTCGCGGAGCCTGCGGGGGAGGGGCGAGGTAGCGTTGGAATTGGGTGACCCGATCGACGAAGGTAAAGCCCTGCCGGTCAGGATGATCTTCGGGATCCGCGACGTCGTCGCAAAGTGCCAAGCGTTCGAGATCGCCGTTCGGTGCGGTCTCTTCGCCGAAGATTTGATTGGTCAAGCCCATCTCGTTCAAGGCCGCATCACCGGAAAAAGTGATCACGTTGGCGACGATCGACTTCCAGCCGAATCGGCCAGCGCGAAGTTCGCCAGGATCATCCGTTCCAAATGTCGGGACCCAGTGAACTCGGCCACTGATCCCGTCCGAATTGACATCGTCTGGGTCTTCGTTCGCGACGATGTCGGCATCTGAAATCGCTTCGACGAGACCGTAGCCGAGCATTCCGGGGGTGACTCGGTTGGTTGTGAAATTCGCTTCCGGGGGGAGTGTTTCCTCGCAACCCGAACTGATGGCGACCAGTTGCAGCAGGGTGCCACCAGGAAGTGGGGTGAATTCGCCCTTGTCGACCATGCCGAAGTGATTCACCAAAATGTTGCCGGGGCCACCATCCGGATTGGAATGGCAGGAGCGGCAGTTGCTCTTGTTCAGAACGGGGCCAAGACCGTCTTCAATCAGCAGCGGCGTCCCGTAAAGGGCCTTGCCGGCTGAAAAACGGTCGAGTTCGGTTCGGTTCAGGCCATTGATGGGAGCGCCGATGGAGGGCTGCGGCTGCGGCGGATCGGCCAAGGCCGCGTCCGATCCAAGCGTGCATGCAAGCAAGGTGGCGAGGACGAGAGCCATCGTGTTGATGCTCTTCTTTTCAATTTCCATCGGACGAAACGCTCCTAAGGCCGTCGGCAATGAGAGTTCGAGTCTTGATCGACGGTGGATTCCGTCGATCTTCCGGAAGGCCGAAGCCATTGGTGGTATCTGTCATTCATACCATCCTGTATTCATACCGTCCCGCGATCATGCTGGATCGCCCTTTCAAGCATCTTTCAAGCATATTGAATGGAGGCGTCGCCTCTTCTTCTTTGAAACGCATCCCTGAAACTGGCCCTTGAATTCCTCGATCGTCTCTGCGAACACCCTTGAGACGGCTCGCTCCCGAATTCTCGCGGCGGACTCCGCTGGCTGCCCGGCGTTAGGAGATAGGCTCTCAG
Source organism: uncultured Phycisphaera sp. (assembly GCA_937919685.1). Lineage (GTDB taxonomy): Bacteria > Planctomycetota > Phycisphaerae > Phycisphaerales > SM1A02 > UBA12014. The sequence goes on along the minus strand of CALFOM010000047.1, from coordinate 52,556 downwards.
AATGAGATCGTCGCCCTCTATTGTTCCGCACAACACGCCTTCGGTCCAATCTAGAGACGAAGGAAAGCTGACTTCGATCCCTGTTCTTGGCAATAAAGGGACCGAATGAGGGCCGCATCGGTCGAGTTTTCGGGTCGGCCTCAGGGCGTCAGAGGAGGGATCATGAGTCCTTTGCGTGGTCTTCAACGGCGTTTCGGGCCCAGAACAGCCTTTTTGGGGTCGTTGTGCGTTCTTTTCGTCTTCGGTGCGGCGGGTTGCGATCCGGTCGATCCGGTCGATCCATCGATCCGCCCGGCGGCTGGGCCACGTGCCGATGTTGCCGGGCAGGCTGTTGGCACGGACGCGGTATCTCCCGATAACCCGGATCCTGCGGTCTTGGAAGAGACGCGGCTGGCCGAGACGGCTCTTGGGCTGCTCGATGCAGGCCGTTATGAACAGGCGGAGCAGCTCTTGAGGGGCGAGGTCGACGAACATTCGGAGCAGGATCGGCTTCGATTCCTTCTGGGCATCGCCCTGCAGAAGCAGAAGCGATACGGATCGGCACTCGTCGAGCTCGACCGGGCGCTCGAGTCTGGCCGTCGCTTTCGGGAGCGCCGGCATGCCGACCACTTTCGCGGCTGGTGTCTGTTCTATCTCGGTCGCCCGGAAGCCGCTGCGGCCGCCTTTCGATCTCATCTGGAGGTGATGCCGGGTGAGGCTGATTCTCACTTCGGACTGGGCGTCGCGCTCCTCGAGAGCGGGGATCCGGAAGCGGCGCTCCCGGCGTTTGAATCTGCGATCGCGCTCACTCAGACGACTCCCGATCGCCGCCGCGACCTTGCCAAGGCGCTCATTCGCCGGGGTGATGCGTATTGGGAACTCGATCGAATTGAAGAGGCGCAGGCTTCCTTTCAAAAGGGCATTGTCCAGTTTCCGGATCACTACGAAGGCTGGGCGAAACTCGCGCGGGCGATGGATCGACTGGGAGACGGCGAGCGAGCCGAGCGGGCGAGGTACGAGGAACAGCAGGCCAGAATCAGAGTGGGTGCGACCTTGGACGACACCGATTCGACGTCGGAGTCGGACGCAAGTTCGAAGGAGGACTTGCCGTGAATGATCGCCATCTTCCCGGACGATCGATCATCGGTTCGTGCTTCGCCCTCGTTTCGATCGGGATGCTCCTGGTCTTCGCGATCGCGGGGTGCGACCGGTCGCCTTCGCCGCCGCCGGCCGACCGCGAATCGGTGAACGTCGAATCGTCGCCCGAGAAATCAGAATCGTCGGTCACGACGAGCGGCGTTTCGATTCGATTGCGGGATGCGTCGATAGATGCCGGCCTCGCGGATGTGCGCACCACCAGCGGACGAGATCCGTCGACCCAGATCGTCGAGGTCAAGGGCGGCGGCCTCGGGCTCATCGACTTCGATCAGGACGGAGATCTGGATCTGATCGTGCCGAACGGTGCGACACTCGAATCACCAGCCAAAGGTCCAGGGGCCCGGCTTCTCCGGAACCTCTCAGTGGAGACCGGGCGACTTGCATTCGAGGATGCGACCGAGGGAAGCGGTCTTGAAGACCATCACGCCTGGAGTTTCGGGGTCGCGGTCGGCGATGTGAACGACGATGGTCGGGACGACATATTGATCGGAACCCTCGGCGTGGACCGACTCTGGTTGAACCAGGGCGACGGGCGTTTCGCCGATGCCACGGCCGTCTGGGGGTTGGACGACGACTCCGGGTGGACGACCTCGATGGGACTGGGTGATCTCGACGGAGATGGTGATCTCGATCTGGTCGCGGTGGGGTACCTCGAATTCGATCCTCTGAAACCGTTCCCGACGTCGAGTTTCCGCGGGGTCGAGGTGCTGTCCGGGCCGCGAGGGATTCCCGCCCGAGGAGATCGATGGTACGAGAACCTCGGTGATCGCTTCGAGCGACGCCCGGTCGGTGCGGCGGCCAGATTCGGGCTCAATCTCGCGATGCTCGATTTCGACGGTGACGGCCGGCAAGACGTGCTGGTGGGGAACGACAGTCAAGGGAACCAACTGCATCGGAATCTCGGTGATTGGAAGTTCGAAGAGATCGGTATCAAGAGCGGTGCGGCGACGAATCAGGAGGGCGATTCCCAGGCCACCATGGGGATGGCGGTCGGAGACGTCGATGGCAACGGGACCCCCGACGTGTTCTCGACGAACTTCTCCAGCGATACCAACACCCTGCACGCGAACCTCAATGGCTTCTTCGACGACCGGACACGTCGGTCGGGACTGGCCGAAGGGTCCCGACAGCAACTCGGTTGGGCAACAGAGTTCGCGGATCTCGACCACGACGGTGACGAGGACGTGTTGGTCGTCAACGGCCATGTCTATCCACAGGCGACCGTAGAGAGCATGGACAGCCCGTATGCGCAACCTCCCGGTCTCTGGCGGCGGGACGGAAAACGATTCGTGTTCGTCGACCCTCTAAAAGAAACCTTCGCCGGGCTCGTCGCGGAGAACCCCTGGCTGCTCGAAGCACATCGGGACCGAGCTGCGGTCTTCACGGACTTTGATCTTGATGGTGACGTCGACGTCGTCGTGCTGGAGTTAAATGGTCCCCTTCGATTGCTCGAAAATCTCCATGATCAAACCGACGACTGGGTCGTGATTCAGCCGGTTCCGGCGCTCGGGGCGGAGGTTCGGCTGCGTGCGGGCGCGTCGACGCAGTACCGATGGATCAGGGGAGGGGGGCCATTTCAGTCGACGGCGTCACCCGAAGCGCACTTCGGACTCTCGGTCGAAGATCGGGTGCTGCCCTTGGTCGCGGAGGTACGGTGGCCAGACGGAGTCTCCCGAACCGTGGCGGTCCAACCGGGAACACGGACTCGAATCACCAGAGGAAAACCTGATGGATGACTCCAAAGCAACGCCGGCCCATCATCGCTTCGAGACGGTCTGTCTCGAGCACTTCGCCGCATTGGTCGAAAGCGTCGGCGTCAAGCGATTCAGCGCGGCGATGGGGCTTTCTACGAGACAGGTGAACCGTATTCTTAACGCGGTCCAGCCCAACCCGATCGAACGGCTGATCAAGGCGTTTCAGTCGGCGGAAGTGGAAGCGGGAGATCGGACCCTCGACTTCATCTGTGGCGAGATGGGCGGGCATTTCGTTCGAACGATCAATGACGAGGATGCAACGCTCAACGCCATCAGAGAATGCGCTGAAGCGATCGCCGCGATGAGCGACGGCAAGGTCGATGATGCCGATCGACGCGAGATCCGGGAAGCCATCAGCGCGTTAGAAAGCGTGCTTTCGGCGACCGGTCGGCGTCGCAAGAACTGAGACCGATTCGAAATGGGTCAGAGCAGGGGGGAGAGCAGGCCGGCAGCGTTCTCGGCGAGGCGGGCCCTGACGCCGCGGTTGTTCCATTCGGCAGGATCGACTTCCCGACTCGACTCGATGTAGGACTGCTGCAGGAACCGGAGTTGGCTGGTGAAGTCCTGGTCGTAGACGTAGAGGCCTGCTTCGAAGTTCAGGAACAGGCTGCGTCGATCAAGATTCGCACTACTCACGAGGCTGACTTCGCGATCCAGCGTGATGGTCTTGGCGTGAAGCAGGCCGCCTTCGAATTCGTGGATCTGCACGCCCGATTCAAGGAGTGTTCCGTAACTTGATCGGCTGGCGAGCCCGACGAGGAACGAATCGTTGCGGCGAGGCACGACGAGATGCACTTCGACGCCGCGTCTGGCCGCCGTCGCGAGGTTTACGACGGTGGCGTTGTCGGGCACGAAGTAGGGGGTGGTGATGACGAGCTGACTCTTGGCTTCGTGAATGAAGGACTGCAGACTCTGGGTCGCCGCCAGATTCTGGAAGTTTGGTCCGGTTCCGAACGCCTGGGCGGCGACGCCGTTGGGTCGCAGGGGCACCGGGGTCATCAGAAGGTCGACGAGCGACTCGTCGGTGTCGAGATACCAGTCTTCCACGAAGAGTAGATGCAGTTCCTTCGCCGCCGGTCCTTGGAGGCGAACGGCACAGTCGACCCACGGCGCGAACTCCGGTTTCGGAGCGAAACTCGCCTCGGCCAGGTTCTGACTTCCCGTCCACGCGAGTCCCCGGTCGATGACCACGATCTTCCGGTGATTGCGAAGATCGAGTCGGGAGAACAGAGCGCGAACCGCGTTGGCAGGAAGGGCGTTCACGACCTGTACCCCGCCAGCTCGCATCTTCCGACAGAGGGCGGATCGCAAGAACGCCTTGCTTCCGACACCGTCGACGAGGACTCGGCATTGAACCCCCCGAGCGGAGGCTCTGTTGAGTGCGTCGCCGATTTTGACGCCCGCGGCGTCATCCAGCCAGATGAAGAACTCGAGGTGGCAGTGTTCTTGGGCCGCGTCAATGTCTGCCTCGAGCCCTTTGAGGATTCGATTCGTATCGCTGAAGAGTTCGATCTCGTTTCCGAGGACCGGGCCGGAGTCACTGACGAGTTCGGCCAGCCGTGCGATGCGAAGAGACGCTGATTCAAGCGAACTGACGGCATAGGTTCCGGGATCAGCGCTGGCATGAACCTCCGGTCGCGCGAGGGCGTCGACGATCCGACGATGTCGCTCGATTCGTTGCCTGCCGAATCGAGTCTGGCCGACCAGAAGGAAGATGATGCTGCCGATGAGCGGGAGCGCCAGGAGCAGGATGATCCAAGTGAGCCGAGTCGCCGGTTCGATCCGCCGACGGCTGAGGATCATGATGACCAGACTGACTCGGAATGCGAATTCCGCGACGATCAGGGCCTCGCCGACGAGATTCGCCGTGCTCATGAGGTTGAGAACGTATTCGAGAATGCGTCTTCTCCCGTGTGGTGAACCTGCTGCCAGCCAGATTCTCTTGATCAGGCCAGATCAGGCCAGATCGGATCCGACCGGATCACACCATCTCGAGGATCTCGAACTGGGTCGGTCCCTTGGGAAGGTCCACGCGCACGATGTCGCCCACTCTGGCTTTCATGAGGGCTGATCCAAGCGGGCTCGTGGTGGTCACCTCGATGTAGTCGAGGGAGAAGTCGTTGCTGGCGGTTCCGACGATCTTATAGAGATCCTCGTCTCCGTTTGCGACTTCCTTCAGACGCACGGTCGCACCGACGAAGACCACGTCGTCGGGAATGTCCATATCGTCGGTGACTTGGGCCGTCTTCAGACGTTCTTCAAGTTGCTTGATCCGCTCGTTGTTGAAGGCCTGATCCTCTCGGGCCGCGTGGTACTCCGCGTTCTCTTTAAGGTCTCCGAGCGCCCGAGCCTCGGCGATTCGCAAGATGATCTCCTTCCCCCGGAGATAGAGTTCTTTCAGATCGCTCTGAATCTTGTCCTTGTCGGCCTGGGTGATGAATTCCATCTTCGTCTCCGGGCGGATCGCGGTAGGCGGGATCCATCTGGGGGGGGGAGCGGCGAGAATCGCAGCGGGTGAAGAAAGCCCCGCCCGAAGGGCGAGGCCATAGTCGATCGACTTCAAGGCAGGCTACCGGCTCGGTCCGGAATTCGCCACCTTCGCCGTCGATCGAGAGGGGAATGCGGCCCACCAAAGAACCATGGCGACGGCCAGTTCCACGATGGCGAACTGCCAGGCTCCGGGGGGTAGGGACGCGGGGCCTCCCGAGGCAAGAAGCCAGACATGGGACAAGGGCGAGATCGACGCGACGATCGGGGGCAGGTCGAGAAGGTTCGAAAGAAGAGGCGGGAGACCGAGCCAGGTGACGAGAAGCAGCATCATCCAGACGCGGATCGCTCCTTCTCTCGCCGTGGCGAGACCCACCACGCCTCCCGTGATCAACAGCCAGACCATCCCGTGGACGTCGATCAGTGCCGTCCGGGCGATCGGCCACGAAGTCACGAGTCGCAACGGCCAGAGCATGACTTGCAGCAGCGCGATCAAGGAGACGAGGTCCAGCAGGGCGGCCGCGATCGGACGTTTGGGGATCGCGGAACAGAGTCTGACCAGCGGCCAGCCGATCATGCCGCCGATGACCAGCGAGATCAGGAGCATTCTTGCCGCCGGGGTGTAGACGGAAGAACTCGGTTGCAACGGCGGCTCCAAGCCCATCGCGAAGACCCAGGAGACCGTGATCCAGCCACTGGCGGCGAAGACGAGTCCCCGGGGAATGGGAAGGGGTGGATGTCGGCGTCCGAGCGGCATTCGATCGAGCATACGCGGGGGCGTCGTGCGGCGTCTCGCGTTCCCGGTTCGCGGCTAGCCGCCCGATGGTTGGCCGTACACCAGATCCGCGTTTCCGGTTCGAATGTCCACGAGTCCGCTGGTATCGAGGGCGTCGATCTCCACGAGGTAGTCCAGCATTTTCATTTTGTCGCGTGTGCTGACCTCGGCGATCGTGGCGTTGCCCGGTGGGCGCCCCCAGTTGATCGTGCTCCGTCGAGTCCTCAGGTCCAGTTCACGGTCTTCGAGATACCTTCGGACGTCGATCGATTCGATGAGCCCGTACCAACTGGCATTCCGTATCTCCGCATGGAGGGACAAGGCGGCGTCGACGTCGTCCCCCCAGCGATCGCCTGGACTGGGCGGATTCGATCGACTGGCCCCCTTGATCACCGGGAGTTCCGGGAGCCCGTTGGTCAGGATCTCGTAGTCGTTTTCAAGACGGCGGCCCTTGGAATCAACGAGGAATGCTCGCGGCTCACCACCCGGTAGGATGCCGCGCACCAAGGCGGCGGGAATGACCCAGATCGCATCGATCCTCACCGTCCGCGGGCCGATCCACTGGATTTGATCGACCGACTCGAACCAGCCAGTTTGCTCCAGAGCCTTCTTCGATCGTTCCAGCCCCGACCGCAGCGCCGGTGACCGATCTTCACCGATCGAAGCTCGCACAGTGTCGGCGAGTTCATCATGCAGCGTGCCGTCGCCGAGCAGCCATGCGGGTGGCGCGTCGAATACGACGTCGATCGGCGAACTAATCTGAAGGTCTCGTGCCATCGCCCGTTGCCGCAAACTCGGGATGCCCAGAGTGCCTCCCGCGACGATCATCGCGATGAAGAGAAACCAGCCCGCGACCCGGCATCCAAGCAAGGCTCGAGGGCCGAGGCCGATGCGATCGGTGATCCGGACCAGCAGGCCCTCGTCGCTCGAGGATGGGGGGGACGAGGTGCGTCTTGATCGGGTGGAACGTCTTGAGGCCATGTCGTCTGGAATCGACCGTTTGGCGGTTCCAGCCGCAGAAACTGCTCATTCGGTCGGGGCAGTCCCGCGAGCGAGGGCGGATTCCACGAGTCGGCGACAGAGTTCGCTGATGTCGATTCCGCGGGCCGCGGCCGCCATCGGAACCAGCGAATGAGAAGTCATCCCCGGAATCGTGTTCACTTCGAGCATCCACGCCCGCGGCCCCTCGCTCGCCGAGTCGTCAAGGAGCCAGTCCACGCGGGCCACGTCCCGGCAGCCCAGCGCGTCGAAGAGCTTTCGGGAATCGGCGGCCATCCGGGCCTCGATTCCGTCGGGGAGCGGCGGTGCGACGGTGTAACGAGTGTCGTTCCGAATGTACTTCGCCTCGTAGTCGTAGAAGCCGCTGCTGACCTCGATTTCGACGAGGGGCAGCGTTTCCTCCTCGAGAACGGTGACGGTCAGCTCGCGGCCGGAAACGTAGGACTCGGCCATCAATCCGGCGTGCGAAGCTCGGAGCTCGTCGAGGATCGGGGCGAGTTCGGTGAGGTCGGTGACCATCCGAACGCCGACACTCGAACCTTCGTTGATTGGTTTGAGGACGAAGGGGAGTGGAAGATCAATGGTGCCGTCTCGCGGAACCATGCACGCGGCTGGTGTTCGAACGCCGATGGCAATCGCTTTCGATTTCGTCGCCATCTTGTCCATCGCGAGGGCGGATGCTTCGGATCCGCTCCCGACGTATGGAATGCCGATCTCGTCCAGAGACGACTGGAGTTCGCCACCTTCCCCCCAACTTCCGTGGAGAATCGGGTACACCACATCGGCGCCATCCTCCGCGAGAAGCGCGGCAAGGGCCACGGTATCTGGACGGTCGACGACATGGTCGGTCACCGCGAATCCAGAGAGCCGACGCAGTGCGGCCGCAACTTGCGCGCCGGACTGAATACTGATCGGTCGCTCAGCGTCCGGGCCACCCATCAGGACCGTGATGCATCGGATTTCAGGCATTTGCAGATGATCTCATATGGGGCCGACGTCCTTGCGTTCAATCCGTCGAGTCGGATTCGTCCCTTCGCCAGACGACGACCTCTCGTTGGAGTTCGATGCCGCAGGCATCGAGCACCCGACGGCGAACGAGATCTCCGAGTTCGATGGCGTCCCGGGCCTTGCCGCCGCGATCGATCGTGATGAAGTTGGCATGTCGCGAGGAGACTTCCGCGGAGCGGACCCGGAGCCCCTTGAGCCCGGCCTGGTCGATCAGTTTGCCCGCCGAAACTCGCTCGCCGGTCAAAGGATCGTTGGGGTTTCGGAACATGCATCCGGCGGATTTCTCGGACAGCGGCTGCGTGCGCTTCTTGTAGGCCGCGATCTCCTTGATCCGTGTTCGAAGCGCGATGGGGTCGGTCGGTTCGACCTTGAACGCGGCCCAGAGCACGACCGGATCGACGATGTTGGTGCGGCGGTACTCGAACCGGAGTTGATCGGCTGGATAGACCTGCAATTCGCCTCGAGCGTCCAGACAGGCCACCGCATGCACGACATCACCGATTTCTCCGAAGGCCCCGCCGGCGTTCATTCGGATCGCGCCTCCGATCGATGCTGGAATCCCCATCAACGGTTCGAGTCCTGCGAGCCCGGTTCTCGAGAGCGTCATCAACGTCTTGGAGAGGTCGGCGCCGGCTCCGACGCGGACGAGTTCGACATTGCCTTCGACGTTGCTTTCGAGCGACTTGAATGGCGCCTGGTCGAGCCGTACGACGATGCCCGGGACGCCGTCGTCGTCCACGAGGAGATTCGCACCTTCGCCCATGATTCGAAGTGGCGTCTCGATCTGTCGACACCGCCGGATCAATTCGGCGAGGGCCTCGATGGTGTTTGGACGGATCAGGAAGTCGGCGGTTCCACCAGTGCAGAACCAACTTGAAACGCCGATCGGCGCGTCCGCCTCGACTTGGACGTCGAGGTCGCCGAAGAGGCTTCGCGAGGTTCGGATCACGTCGAGTCGCCGCCGTGCACGGCTCGGTCCACGACGCCACGCCCGATCTGCCAGACGGGGCCCGCGCCCATGACCACGATGAGGTCGCCGTCCCGGCCGATCGCCTCTAGATGTTCGACGATCGCCCCGAAGGGGTGCACGTGCATCGCGGAGGTTCCGTGGTCTCGAAGCCGTTCGACGAGATCGCCGGCGGAGATCAGACGTCGTTCCTCTTCGCTGTCTCGGACGAAGTGAATCCTTGGCACGAGCACCAGATCCGCTTGCGAAAAACAATGGGCGAACTGCTCGAGGAGGAATCGGGTTCGGCTGTGCTGATGCGGCTGAAAAACGCAGATCAGTCGTTGCGGACGCTCGGCGGTTCTCAACGCCTGCAGGGTCGCTTCGCACTCGCTGGGATGATGTCCATAGTCGTCGAAGACGCGTGCTTGTCCACCGTCGGAGGTCGGCATCGTGCCCAGGAACTGCATTCTGCGATCGACGCCTTCGAAATCCGCGAGGGCGGCGGCGATCTCATCCCAGGCGGCGCCGAGCCAGTGGGCGAGGATGCCTGCGGCGGCGGCGTTCAGGGCGTTGTGATGGCCCGGGAGACTGGAGTCCCATTCGGCGACGAAGGCGCCGCTGTCGAGGATTCCGATTCTGCCGGCGACCGCGTCGAAGAAAACTTGGAAGTCGGCGGCCGGTGAGAAGCCGAACGTCCGAACGCCGCAACTCAGTCCTGCCGAGATCTCGCGGCGGTGACCACCCTCATGTGCGATCAGAAGTCTGCCGCCGAGGTCGGCCGAGGGAAGGAGGCGAGCGAAGTCGTGGAAACTCCTGACGATTTCGTCGATCGATTCGTAGAAGTCGAGATGATCCTCTTCCACATTGTTGATCAAGGCCATCGTCGGTCGGTGGTGGTGGAACGACCGATTGAATTCGCAGGCCTCCGCCACGAAGATTCCGGGTCGATCACCGACATCGTTGGGGTCCGGATGATTTGGGAGACGATCCGCCCCCACCCGTGAACCGCCGCCGATCTGCGGACAGTTGGCGCCGGCGATGAAACTCGGGTCGAGCCCGCATCTCACCAGGACGTGTGCGAGCATCGACGTGGTCGTGCTCTTTCCGTGGGTTCCGGCGATCGAAACCGCGGTCCGGCCGATCATCGCCCGGCCGACGGCTTCGGCGTAACTCAGGATTTCAATGCCCCGATTCGCCGCGGCCACTCTGGAGGGGTGATCGGGGGGGATGGCGGCGCTGGCGACCACGAGCTCACAATCTTCCGGGATTCCAACCGCGGCGTTTCCGGTCAGGACCTGGATGCCAGCAGTTCGGAGCGACTCGACCGCGGAATTCTCTGACGCATCGGTGCCGGTGCAGACCCCGCCACGATCCGCCACCAGGCGGGCCAGGCCGCTCATGCCAGAGCCCCCAATGCCGATGAAGTGGACGCGACGACCGTGAAAGGTCGGATCCTGACCATCTGCGGTCATCGGCTGGGGTGCATTGGAAGGCGTCGGTGAAGGAGGCATGGTCATGAGTCTATCGGCGAGAAGGGGTCCGTTGTCGCAGCCGGTAACCACCGGGATGAAAGTCGTTCTCCGGTCCGAGGCCGAGTCCTTCTACAATCCTCTGCATGCGGACTCGAGACTCAGAATTTAACAGCGGGCTTCGAGCCCAGGTCCTGCTCGTCGACGACGAGATCGAACATGCTGAAGTCATGGCGGAGTCGCTGCGTCGACCCGGTCATGTGTGCACCATCGTCAACGGCCTTGAAGCGGCTCGGGACGAGCTTCTTCACGGGGCGTTCGACGTGGTCGTGACGGACCTCGTCATGGAACACGAGACCGCTGGTCTCGAGGTTCTGGCCCTCGTTCAGGAACACCAACCGGACGCCGAGACCATCCTGGTGACTGCCCACGGGGACGTACCCACCGCGAAGGCGGCGCTGAAAGGCGGCGCGTACGACTTCATCGAGAAGCCGTTGGATCTGGTGGTCTTTCGAAATTTGGTCGACCGGGCAGCAGAAACGGTGCTGCTCCGTCACCGGACGGTCCGGCTGGAGGGCCAGTTGGATGCGGCCTATGGCTTCGAGGGGATCATTGGCGACTCAGCCGGGATCCGGCAGGTCGTCCAGTCGATCCGCAAGGTCGCACCGAGCACGATTCCGGTGCTCGTTACCGGCGAGAGTGGCACGGGCAAGGAATTGGTGGCCGCGGCGATCCACAAGTGGAGCAAACGTGCCAAGAAGCGGTACGCGACGTTCAATACCGCGGGCCAGAGCGAGAGCCTGCTCGAAGACCAGCTCTTCGGACACGTTCGCGGCGCCTATACCGGCGCGGATCGGGATCGAGAAGGCGTGTTCGAATACGCCGATGGCGGGACACTCTTCCTCGACGAGATCGGGGACATGCCACTGCCGATGCAGCCGAAACTCCTTCGAGTCCTGGAGAGTGGCGAGGTGATCCGTCTGGGGTCCAACGACGCCCGCAAGGCGGATGTCCGTTTCGTCAGTGCCACGAATCGGGATCTCAAGGAAATGTCCACAAGCGGGAGCTTTCGAGAGGATCTCTACTTCCGGATTCGAGGTGTGGAGATCAATATTCCGCCACTTCGCGCCCGTCGTGACGACATCCCTCTCCTGGTCAATCATGCCGCGGGCCGGTTCGCCGCCGAGATGGAACGGTCGATTCCGGTGGTGAGCGAGCCGGCGATGTTGCGGATGGTGAGTTACGGCTGGCCTGGAAACGTGCGTGAACTCTTCAATGCCGTCCACCGCATGGTCATCGCCTGCGACGAGAACCGAATCGAGGTCCGGGATGTCCCGGAGGAGATTCGGACCACGGACGGCGATGATGATGCCACCAGCATCGGTTCGCTCGCGGGCGTTGGGTTAGATCGACTCGAGAAGGAGGCGATCCGTCAGACCCTCGCGCTCACCGCTGGGAATCGCGAACAGACGGCGAATCTCCTGGGAATCGGGGAACGGACGCTCTACCGGAAGCTCAAGGAGTACGGACTTCGCTGAAGTCGTCCAGCGTGCCTGGCGGAATGCCGAGGTGAATCCGCCGGCATCCTGTTCTTGCGGCAAGGCGGCCGCCGCCAGCTGATTCTGAGCCCATCGGCCCAATATGATGCCGTTCGTGGATTGACGCGGGAATGACCGATCGAATTCGGTGATTCCCGCGCTCGGGTTTTGGGCCCTGGTGTGCTGGAAGGTTCTCGGACCATGTGGTGCGATTCCAATTTCCTTGCGTTCTTTCGTCTCGAAATGTTGCCTAGGCCCTCGAACGGGCCCATCATCAGTCTGACGGAAAGGGAATCCTGCATGTTTGATCGACGCATCGATCCGGTCCGGATCCTGGCTCGCATCTTTGTGACCCTTATCGCGACCGTCGCAGTCGCGGAAGAAGATGCGGTGCGCCGAGAGGTCGTATTCGACGGGGAAATCAAGTCCACGTTGCCGCCGATTTCGATCGACCATGGTGTTCCTATCTGGGATTCTGAGCGGGGGATCGAGGTTCCCGTGGGCGACGGACTCTTCGATCGGGCAAGGAACGGACTGAACGCCGGACCATGGCGACTTCACGATGACTTCCCAGTGACGGCTTCGGTGGTGCTCAGCGGGAAGTCCCGAGACGGGACGCAGTCTCGGGTCGCGATATTCGATCGAGCCAGGCTCGAACTCTCCATTTGGAATTCCGCGGACACCAACCGGCCTTCAGATCATCGGATCTCGATGCAACGAGCATGGAACGGCGAGTACATCAACGACACGTTCGTCGGGACTGAATTTGAACAGGCGGATCATGGGTATCGAATCGCGAGCGGAACGATGCTGCCGGGCTGCATGCTCTTCATGCTTCAGCACAGTGTTCTGGAGAAGTCCGACGACGGAAGTGGCGAGCAGGAATGGGTGATTCGGGGCGTCACGATCGCAGCGTTGCAGGAGGACGCCGATGGCGAATGGGAATGGACCGATCGGCAGGACATGCCGGATCCGGTCGATCCTGAGGCGCACCTTTTTCAACGCGGTTACATCAGCAGCATGTCCTCCTATTATCCGACCGAACGGACCGCGGACTTCAAGGAAGCGTTCGTTCCTCTTGTCGATTACATGGGGCATTCCGGCACTCGGAAAGCCACCGGTGGTCAATGCGGGATCTTCAGGGCTCGACGGCTCCATGTCGGCGCCGCGTGGACGATCGATCCACTGGTCGAGATCCACTCCAGTTGGCAGAACTACGGCGAGCATTTTCATGTCGCAGGCTGGACGCCCAACGGCGTGGTCCTCGCCATCGGAGACGGCGAACAGAGCCGGGTGGCGCTTCTGAAATGCGAGGATTGGGAGAACTACACCGACCTCTCCAATTGGACCGTCATTCCCCGATGGCAGGGAGACCTCGATGACGGGGTCGCTCAAGTGACTTGCAATCAGTTCTGGAGTTGCTGTCCCTCCAATGACCCGAATCGACTCCTCTGCGGCGCAGACAATGTTTCGGGAGGAATCCTCGGATTGGACGTGCCGGCAGAGCCGAGCTCCCCACCGGTTTTCGAAGGGCTGATCGGCGTTCAGCCCGGCGCCTTCACGGACGGCCTCTCAGGCAACACGGTCTCTTGGCTCCATCGGACGGCGCCGGAGTCCGAAGGCCCGATCGTGGCGCGGCAGGTCTTCGACCCGTCGGGCTACGACGAGTACACGCGGGTACTTCTCAGCCACAACGGGGATGACTTCGCGACGGTGGCGAGGCTTCCCGATGACATGGAGGAATCTGGCGTTCCGTTCCTGGTTGACGGCGGGCTTCGGGTGCATCGATTCAAGAACGTCGGAGTGCGAGGGATCTTTGCGGCGACGATTCCCTCGGAGGATCGGGTTCAGGCGGGACTGCTTGTCCGCCCGGGCGGCGTCGATCTGCTTCGCGACGATCTCGGACGGCATCGAGCCCCGGCAGTGGTGGTACCTACCGCGGGAATGACGGTGACCCGCCTCGCAATGGATCAAGTGCCGTTCGGTCTTGGCGAGGGTCTTGCCCCAGATGCGGTCATCTATCGGGTGACTGGCAGTCCCTCCAGCGTGGTCTCGAATCAGTTGCTCACCGCGCTCTTGCAGGATCCGCGTGAGTACGAGCCAGGGAAGGGCGCTTTCTCAGCCAACCTCCACGTGAAGGTCTGCAATCTGCTTAGCTCCAAGTTGCGTCTCCTGAACCGGGTCAATCGAGCCGGCATCTTGAGCGACCGGACTCAAACCGTTGTCGCCACGCGGGAATGGAGTTACTACGACGTATGGACCACGACGCAAGATGCTCCCGCCACTTGTAGCGTCGCGATTTCAAGTCCGGGTGGTGATGCCCAGCCAACCGTGGACTTTCTCCTGATGTTTCGAAGTCTGACCGAGGGTTGTGGGATGCCCGACTGGCCGCGCGGGCCGACGCCTGGCGGCATTGTTCCTCCAAGTCGGATTTCTCAGCCGCTGGCGATCCGAGCGGATACCTGGGCCGTCGATGTTCAAATGCAGATTCCGCCGGAAGGGATCGACTACTCCCTGGGAGGACGAATCCAGTTCATGCCTCTGTGTACGTTCGAGTTTGGCCCGGGCCGATTCGTACGGGTTCGATGGAGAGTCACCAGCGGCACCATCTTTGTCGACTCGCTGGTGGGGGATCAGCAATGGGATCTTGCGGAGATTCACGGTCTGCGTTTGAATCGAGGAGACACCATCGACATTCGACTGCGACGAAGTGAAGGCTCGATGAAGTTCGCCGTGGTTGCTGCGGGAAGTCTTGGATCCGTACCGGCCGAGGTCTCGCTGCCGATCGTGCATGCGGTTGCACCGACCCGTTTCCAGCTTGGAGACGAACATCATGAACTCGTCTCTGCGCTCGTCTTGCGGCGAATCTCGGTCGAGATCCCTTCGAGAACGAATTCGATTCCGCCAGCGGGGGAGTGGGCCAGTTCGGGAAGTCCCGAAGGTCTGTCACACGGTGGTCCTCGCGAGAAGAGAGATCGTGTGCAAACGGGGATCGCAACCGAGCAAGCCAGTCAGAACCTGCTGTTCGACGTGCTGGCCCGTCTCGGCGAATCCGCTCGACATCGCTTCGATCCCCATGATGCGGACGGCGACGGCACGATCACGTTTCTCGATCTGCGAGAACTGCTCCTTGGCAGGGAGAAGAACCGCGAGGATCGTTCCAAAGTCCGTTGATCAAGCGTGAATGAAGTTCGCCTGCCGGTCCGGCGGCTCATCGGATCCGCCACCCTCGGCGTGTTCACGGGACGCGGATCTTGACCAGCCCGGTGACCAGGCCGATTTCGAGCGTTCTCGCTTGCCCATCGAGCGAAAGCCGCAAGATCGGTTTCGCGCCCAGGCCAAGAACGCCGCGGCCGTCAAACCAGATGATGCCGGCATCGGATTCGATCCGGACGTTCTCGAATCCGGTCGCACGGCCTTCACCAAAGGTGATCTCCCAGAGCTCGCCATCAAGTCGTTCGATGGGTTCAGCGGTTTCGTCGAGCGGCGTGATCCGCCATCCCCGACCATGTCCGTCGATGATTAGCGCAAGAGGATTCGAAGGATCGGCGAGCGTTCGATAACGCACCTGTTCGAGATCGTCCCGCAACATCATGGCGGCGGCGCCGAGCCTCGATCCGGCGTCATTGCCCAGCAACGGAATCGCTGCGCCGGTGATGCCCAAGAGCACCGCGATCACCGCGACCATCTCGATCATCGTCACGCCGCGTTGATTCATCGGTCATTCCCTCGGGCCATGCGCCATCTTCGGTGGAACCTCACGAGTTGTGGGTGCCTCCATTTTCGGCCTTTTTCAGCCTCAGGAGGGTATGTGACTTCTTCCAAACCGATGGCTGGTACGCCGAGTTCGGAGGCGATCTGCAATACGACGATGGGATCGAGTCGGTCGGGGCGACAGACCGCTGGGACGAGTCCGCCCTCTATGGTTCGATGAGGTCCGACTCGGGAGGTCAGGCCGACGATTCGGCCGTCATCGGGCATCGCAAAGACGATGCACCGATCACCGAGTTCGATCCGTTCGGCGACGATCCGCCCGTGGACCAGTGCATCTCCCATGACTCGGACTTCCGCTTCGGGGGCGACGATTACGCCGGTGACCATCGATTCGCCGTCGATGATGATCGTTGAATATTGGTCGCCGGTTACGAGCACCCCGGTCACATCGGTATCGGTCGGTAGCATTCCATCGGCGGAAAGCGATCCCACGGTGGCGCCTTCGGGGCCGAGCGTCGAGTCCGTGATCCGAAGGCTCTTGCCGCCGCGGATAAGTACTCGGGCTCCCGGCGCCGCGGTGATCGAGGCGCGATGGATCGTCACATGCTCGTCTCCGGTGATCACCAGCGTTCCGCGAGCGACGTCGATCGTCGCGCCGGGGTCGATCTGGAAGTCGCCTCGACTGTGAAGGACTCGATCTTCGTTGATGGTGATGCTTGCGTTCGATCCGATCCGCAGAGATGCGGCATCGATGTCCATGCGCGGCGCCGAATCGAGTTCCAGCCCCGCTTCGATCCGTCCGTCGGTGGCGGAAGGAACTCGAGGAGCATCCAGTTGAGGAAGCGGTCCCGGGAGCAACCTCGCTCCGGGAAGCTCGACCTCCGAATCGAACCGACGTGAGTCCACCATCAGGACCTCGAGGCCGGCGGCGACGGCGGCATCGCCGAGTTCGAAGCCGGTGGCGTCTCCGTCCAAGGTCCCCACCACGAGCGGTGCACTGAATTCGGTGTCTAGAGCTCGAGGCGCCCAGGAAAGAAGCGCCGCGTCGTTTCGAACCCGGATCCTTTGGGTTGCGATCAAGGCTGTTTCGCCGAAGCCGAGGTTCAGAGGTTGTTCGGCCGGCCCCACGTCAACCGTCTGCTCGGCGACGATGGCGAGGCCATCGACGTTGGCAGTGCACGCCACCAGGAGGCGAAGGGTCGCATCATTCGGAGCCTGATTGGTATTCGCATCCGTCATCCGGACCTTGCAGTTTCCGTCAGCGATCTCGAAGGAGCCGTCAAAGGCGCCATTGGTCAGGGCGGCTCGCCAATCATCGGATCGGAGAAGGGAAGCCACCGCCAGATCAAGTCCGCTCTCTGCAGTGCGTCTCGCCATCGAGGCCGCGGAGATCCGATCGGCGACCGGAGCGGACTCCTGCCGTCCGTCGAGGAACGTCGCGACCATGAGGAGGCCGATCGCGAGGGCGATGAGCACCAGCATCAGAGCCGCTCCGCGTCGGCGTGGTCTCGAAAAATGCATGTTCATGGGTTCCATTCCGATGGTTGATCGCCGTGGCAGATGATCACCGTGGTGGCTTCGACCGGACCGGTGGCGAGATCGAAGGTGAGGTCGATCCGGAATTCCGTCGCTTCGATAAATGGGGTGGGCGCACTCGACCGAGCGAAGAGCAGGCCGTCTGCGAGGATCTCGTGTTCGAGAATGCCCCTCGATTCGGCTCGATTCCATTCCGCCGAAAGCTGGCTGGCACGGATGATGGGTCGATCGAAGGTGAGCCGATCGATTGTCGACCAGTCTTCCGGGAAACGGATCGATGATCGGTACAGTTCCCCGCGTTCCGGATCGAAGGTGATCCAACGGAGTTCGCTGGGCTCGATCAGGCCGCCCGGAGTCAGATCGCCCTTCCACAAGACGGCGTCGTCGTCCTTGATCGCGAGGACACATCCGGTGTCCACGAGTTCCTCGACCAGGCGTCCGTGCGTGGCGGCGGTGGCCAGAAGGCCGGTACGGGCGTCACTTCCGAGCGCGATTCCAGTGGCGAGACCACCAAGCATGGCGGCGACACCGGCGGCGACGACCGCGGTGATCGCGAGTGAAAGGAGGAGCTCGATCATGGTGAAGCCGCGTCGGCTCATTCGTCGTCCTCCGGGGTCGGGATCCATCGGGAAATCGCGTGAATGGGTCGATCGTGAGCGTTCGTCATCTCGATCGTGACCAACCAGCCGGGAACGGGATCGCCGTCGATGAAGGATTGAGAAGTGGCTTCCACGCGTACTCTTCGGCCGACTCGCTGCACCGCAGACCCCAGCAGTGATCCCTGGCGGTCGACTAGTTTCGACGGCGACTCGAAGTGGCCGTTCCAGTCGATCAGGGTCTCCGGGTCGCTTTGGAGAACCCGGGCAAGAAGATCTTCAGCGGCGACCGTCGAGGCAAGGTCCTCGGCGGCCAGATCGGCGTGAGCCCGGCCCGAGGCCACGGCGGAGAACACCGCGGTGATCGCTATCGCAAGGATCGCGGTGGCGATGACCGATTCGATGAGGGTCAGGCCGCGCAGGGCGACCCGGGGACGAGGTCCGCTCATTTTCTCCTCCTTGGTCTGGTACTCCAAAAGATGATTCCAGCCATTCTTCGTATCGGATCGATGCCCTCGGCCCCCGGTATTCAGCGGTCGATCGACGTGTTTGGAGGTGTTCTCGGTACTACTTCAAACGCGCATTTGACACAGTTGGGATCATCCGACGTCCGAGATCAGGGAGCCATCCTCCGGGGATGGCTTGCGAGTTGGCCGTCGGTTGGCGACCATGGGCGCATGCCCGGACTGCTCACCCGCTACATGGCGGGAGAACTCCTCAAGACGATCCTGCTCACCGCCACCATCCTCGTGGCGGTGATCGCATTCGGTACGGCGATCAAGCCGCTCTCCCGGAATCTGCTCGGCGGGGCGGACATTCTTCAGTACGTGATCTTCGCGATGGTTCCGATGATGGAGTACGCGTTGCCGTTCGCCGCCGGATTCGGAGCCACGCTGGTCATGCATCGACTGGCTGGCGACAACGAAATCCTCGCCATGAATTCGTGCGGTCTCTCGCCACTGCGAATCTTTCGGCCGATCTTCATACTGGCGGCGGTGCTCCTGCTCGTCATGCTCGCGCTGGTCGAGTTCCTCGTTCCGGTGTTCTGGTCCCGGATGGAAACGTTGCTCGCACATGATGTCACGCGGCTGCTCGCCTCGTCGGTCGAACGAGGCGAGGCGTTCACGCTTGGTGACACCAGGATTTACGCCGACGAGGTCCTGGTTCAGGAAACGCCCGAAGGATCGCAAGCCGATACGAGGCTGGTCTTGGTCGGGGTCGCGGCGCTGCAAGTGGACGAGCAAGGTCGACCGGAGACGGAGTTCACCGCGGAGTATGCGACCATGGATCTCTACCGGCTGGAAGGGCGGTCGATCCTGAAGCTCGTGCTCGGTGAGGCGACCGTTTTTCGATCAGGTGATGGATCTCTGGTGCGGGTCCCGACCGCCGAGCCGCGGGCGATCGAACTCGGTCGTGGATTCAAATTGGGTGTGAAGATGCTCACGCTGCCTGAGATGTTCGAAGTCCAAGCGGCCCCAGAGGAATATCCGAACCTAAGGCCCAACGTGGACGCGATCCGCAATCTGCTGGTGCGGGAAGCGTCGCTTCGGCATCTGGCGGAGGCGCTCGATGCTGGTCGACGGGTCGAATTCGACGATGCGGGACGGAGTGTCACATGGCGGATCATCTCCGCGGAAAGTGTGAGCCAGAAAAATGGCGCCTTCACCCTTGAAGCGCCGGTCATCGAGAAGAGCGGCGGGGCCTCGGATCGCCATCGAGTTCGCGCTTCGTCGCTTGTACTGACCGAGGATTGGCGAGACGGCCGAATGGTCTTCGATCTGGAGTTGTCTGGGCTCTCGCCGATCGACGACGGGCCGGGATCCAACGTTCGTTGGCCGGCGGAAATTCAAGGTCTCACGCTGCCGGTGTCCGTGGCGGCACCCGAGCGACCGGAGACGCCGACCGAGATCTTGGCGGCGGCGCGAGCGATCGATTCAACGACGACCCGATTCCCCGCCCTTGGGAAGCAGATCGTCCTCGCCATCGAGAGATTCGACACTGCGGCACAACGGGTCCTCTGGGACATCGACGGACGGATGCAGCAGCGGATGGCGCAAGCGTGCACCGGACCGTTGCTGCTTCTGCTTGGCGCGATCCTCGCGATCAGACTTCGTGGGTCGCCTCCGTTGACCGTCTATGCCATCGCGTTCGTGCCGGCGATTCTCGACATCGTTCTGATCTCCGGTGGAGAGCAGTCCCTGCGTCGTGGACCTACGCCAGCCGGGTATCTTCTCATCTGGTCGGGGAATCTGCTGCTCGGCGGTTCCTGCATCGCCGCCTGGTGGCGATTGCGAAGAAACTGAGACGAAGATCATGATCCTCCTCGACCGACACATCATGGCCCGGTTCTTCGGCAACTTCGTGCTTCTCTTCGGGCTGTTGTTCATCTTCGCCATCTCGATCGACGTCGTGGTCCAGTTCGACGAGTTTCTGGAAGCCGCGGAAATGGTGGCCGACCGAGACGGTCGGTGGTATCCGCTGGTCTTCATCGAAGGCGTACTCGACTTTCACGGCCCACGGATTTTTCAGTTTTACGCGTTCATGGTCGGCCTCGTCGGCGTTGCGGCGGCCGGTTTCACGATCGTGCAGATGCACCGGAGCCGGGAACTGGTGGCGATCATGGCCGCCGGTATCCCATTGCATCGAGTGGTCGCGGTGATCATGGCCGGACAGGTGCTTCTGGTCCTGCTCCAACTCGCCGATCAAGAACTGATCTTGCCCCGACTCGCGACCCGTCTGGCGCGATTTCACGAGCGGATTCTCCAACCCGGCCTCGAGACGTTCGAGGTGTCGCTGGCTCGAGATGCGGCCGGCGATCTGATGTACGCCGACGCCGTGGATCCCAACGCGGGGACGGCGACCACGCTCCTGGTATTGCGAAGAGGTGCGACGGGAGTTGCCGAGGAACGCATCACCGCGACATCGGCGAGCTGGAATCCGGACGCCGAGGCATGGGAACTCGAGAATGCACAGATTCTTGGAACGGCCGCCGCCAGCGACGGCCGCGTGGCAGTTCGGGCGGGGATCGATCGTTGGGAGACCGATCTCTCGCCCCGCAAACTCCTCGCTCGTCGCAGTGCGAACTTCGCCCAAATGCTGTCGATATCGCAACTTCGGGCGATGCGCGATGAAGGCGCATCGAATGATGGTGGCCTCGACCGCGTGATTTTCGGACGATTCAGCGGGGCGCTGGTCAATCTTCTGGTGATGGCCATCGTGACCCCGTTCTTTCTCATCCGAACGGCATCGGCGAACATGCTCGTGCAGTGCGTGAAGGCCTCGGCACTGACGATTCCCATCCTGATCGGGACGCTCGCCGCGACCTCGATCTCGCTCACCGGAATCCCACCGGGGGTCGGTGCGTTTCTTCCCGTGGTGCTTCTTCTGCCGATCGCGTTTGGCCGTCTTGCCTACCTCAAGACGTGACGAAACATCTCTTCGCGATCATTCGATCGGAGAGAGACTCCAGCGAAGCGAAGGATCTAACGCCTTGACCTGTCCTTCGGGCGCGAGCCGTCGAGCCAGTCGGTCCATCAGGAGGCGTTCAACCGCAAGTCTGGCATCAGCTTCGGCCATGGCCTGCCCGGCTTCGAACGTCACACCCGTGGCGGGTCTTTCCGATTCAACGAGCACGATCAGGACCCGTCCATCGATCTGGACGGGATCAGAAAGGCCCCCGACCTCGCTCTCGAAGACCGTCCTGCGGAACGCGGAGGGCCAGGACGGATCAAGCCTGCTGATCGGCGCCAAAAGCCCCCCGCGAGCGGCACTAGCATCGAGGCTGGATTCGACCGCCACCGTCGCAAACGGAGTACCGGCGACGATGCGGGCCCGCGCGTCTGAGGCGGTTCGAAGATCTTCGACGGCGATGATTCGAGTGGTTCGTTTCGGGCCATGTCGGAGATCGTGAGCGCCGCGGCGGGCGGCCTCCGAGATCTCGACGTCTTCAGCCACCAGTCGACGCAGCAGGGCTGTGCGTCGTAACAAGGCTTCGAAGCGGATCGGCCCGAGTCCCTGGCGTCGTCGAAGTTCCCCCAGCAGGCGCTCGCCTCGATCCGGATCGTCGGCCAGATTGGCGAGGAGCATCGAACGCTCTTGCTCGAGATCCTCGGCCTCGATGACGATGCTTCTTCGGGCTGCGGCGCGGGCGAGCATCACGTCAAGGACGTACTCCTGAACGATTCGGCCTCCGATCGCTTCGAGCATCTCTGGTTCGATGTCCGCGATGGTGATCCGGTCGCGGTCCATCGTCGCGATCGGCCTAGGCCTCGGCGGCGGAGGGGCCATCGGCGATCCGGCCGGCACCTTGGCACTGCCCGAGGACTGACATCCCAGAAGAAGCAGTGGTAGGAAACCGGCGATCAGGATTCCACGGTGGGGACTGCGACCGGCCGCAGAAAGCGTGGGCGACTTGCGAAGGTTGCGGTGAACGGTCATGCCGCGAGCGTCCCATGATCGAGGGACATTCGTCAAGGGGCGTGATTGCCCGTAGGCTCTCGCCATGAGCGAACCTGTCGTAGATGGTCGAGCCGGGAAGGCGAAGATCGTGATCTGCCCGTATTGCGGGAAGGCACAGGCCATGGCCGCATCGTGTGCCTCGTGTGCGGGGGAATTCTCGCCCTTGAGTCGTCAGGCGACCCAGAACGAGATGGGGCCGTGGTTTGTTCGGGATGAGAACCAGCCTTTCCGGCCGGGAATCGCCTACGAGCGGCTTTTGGCGATGATCGACGAAAGTCGGGTGACCCGGAACACGATCCTCCGAGGCCCGACCACCGGCCAACTCTGGACGGTGGCGAAACGGGTGCCGTGTGTGGCGCATCACCTGGGAGATTGCCACGCGTGCCATGCGAAGATCAATCCACATCTCACGGATTGTCCGAATTGCAGAGTCCGATTCGGCGCGTGGTTGGATCGAAATCACCTGGGTCTTCCCGAGATTCGACCCATGCCCTGGGATCCGGACGGTGTTGAGGGAGACTGATTCGGTCGAGGGATCGCTCAGAGCTCGATGAGCAATGCCTGGTTGCCGAAACGACGGGTGATCGACTGTTGCCGCAGCAGCGCCTCGATGAAACGAGGCTGAAGCTCTGTGGCAAGCCAGCCCGCCTGCATCCAGCGATCGAGCATCGACAACTGTATGAAGAGATGGGTGAATCCCGCCGACCTGAGGCGATCGATCGCCGCAGCGACCTGAGCATCCGTGGATGCCTTCGCATCACCTGCGGCGATGGCTTCCTCGAAAGGCCCGCGAGTCCAGACTGTCTGGTAGCTGATTCGCGGAAGGCCTTCCGGCTCGCCAGTGAAATCGAAGTGAAACGGATCGCTCCGCCCCAAGAGGAGAATCCGTGCCGTCTCCGGGAGTCGGTGGTTGAGAATGAACGCTGGGCTCGCGTTGCCGAGCAATTCCACCCGGCCGGCGACTCCAGCTTGTTCGTACGCGGTTGCTTCCAGACTTCCATCGAAGAGTGCCGCCTGATCCACGCCGACCGCGGGAAGTCCATCTCGCTCGAAGGCATAGACGATCGCTGGTGAACCGGCGGCCAGCCACACGAGCATCACGGTGAGGCCTCGAATGATCACGTGGGCATCGGAGCGCATTCGTGTCGCGATGATCGCCACCGCCGCGGCAAGCAGTGGTGCGGCGGGGAGAAGGAAACGAGCCTTGGCGTGCGAGTAGAAAGCCCAGATCAGAATCATGGCGACGACCGAGCAGAGGATCGCCAACGCGATGCCACGTCCCTTTCTGCGAACCGAAAGAGCGGACAACGCGACAAGCCCGGCGAGCGGAAGCCAGGCCCATTGCAGTCGTTGCGGGTCGACGCCGCTCGGTGAATTCCAGTCTTCGAAGAGGAACTCCGATCCGATTGCTCGCAGCCCGGCGATCATTCCGTCTCCGTGGTGACCGGCGGCAAATCGCCCGATCTGTTCGGCAGTCCAGTCTCCCGAGCCGAAGATCGAACTTCCAAAGGGAAACATCGGATTGCCCGTCCAGGCGAGATTCCGGATCAGCCAGGGGCCGCAGATCACCACTCCCGCCATCGTGGTGGTGAGCACGATCGGGAACCAGGCACGGCGTGGAATCAACAAGGCGGCTGCGATGAAGGCCGGGATCACGACCAGCGGTCCGGAGGAGGCCTTCGCCAGAACGGCGCCACCGAGCAGAATGCCGAGCCAGGCGCCGATGCGGAGATTCGATGTCGGCGAGGCAGATATCGAACTTCCGGCTCCGCCACGTCCTTCTTCGAGAATCACCGTGAAGGCGGTGGTGGCGAGCAGCAGCACGATCGCTTCGTCGTACGCGAGCGAACCCACGACGATCACCCAGGGCGTGGCGAGCAAGGCGACGAACCCGAGTTGTCGGACGAGGCTTCGGTCTTCGGACGCCCCATGGCGACCGAGCATCGCCACCGCAAGTTCTCCGGTGGCGGCCGCCGCGAGCATGGTCACGCACGCCACCAGCAACTGGCACGGAACCGCCGCGGCATCTGGGTCGCCGATCATTGTCATCACGTGCAGGAATGCCGCCTCGACGCCATTGGGCAGGTAGCCATAGGCGTTATGTGGTGTTTCGATGATCGCCCCGGCGAGCCACCATTCCCGGGGAAGTTGCAGGTGATAGGACAACGCGTCGTAACCGCCGAATTCGGTTCCCCAAAGCCATCCTGGTGTACTGGCCGCCGCGAGGAGGAGGGTGCCGATCGGGATGGCGGCCGCGAGTCCGATTCCTACGGTCTTCGGGCGGATTCGCCGCAATGACCAGAGTCCGGCCACCGCGAGCAGACCGGTGAGGACGCGGATCGCTCCGGTCTCGGTGAGGCTGCCAGTGAGTCCGAGGAGGAGATCGATCGCGAGCATTCCGGCGACGCCCAAGGCCCAGGTCTGCAGGACACCCGCCGGTCGGGACCCGGTCTCGTGACGTCGCTCCAGCAGGCACGCGAGCCCGGAACCTACGCCGGCCGCGGCCAGGAGCCAGAGGCCAGGCGCCCAGATCCCCTCGACGACGATTCCAATGGCGAGCAGGCCCGTGGCCGCATCATCGGAGCGGGCCCCAAGGATCAGCATGGTGGCCGTAACCAAAGGGACGAGAAGCCAGATCATCGGTAGCGATCGGGCAGCTGGGACCGGATTGACTGGCTTCGACGGCGGATTGGGCACCGGCGAAGAGTAGGGGATGGCGATGCCGTCGTCGATTTTCGGCGTCGCTCGGTTCGACCATCGCCGCCGAACTGGCACGCCGTGTGCCTCTCCAAAGCGTCTATTACGGAGGATCCGCATGAAGACGCACTATCTGCGCATTTCAAGTCTCATTCCGCTCTTCGTCGGCGCGTTGTCTGCGCTCGCCGGGGTTCAACTCGTGCAACCGGCCTCAGCCCAGAGCCAGCTTCAAACGCTGCTCACCGCCGATTTCGCGCAAACCCAAGCCATTTCCGGCGTCGGACTGGTCACTGGCCTCTCCGGAACCGGCGATTCCAAAGGCAATTACGCCGCAGCCACCCTCTATGCCCAACGGCTTTCCACCGCTGGGCTCGGCAATGAACCGATCGAGGCGATCAATCGTGGTGAAGGTGTGGCCTTGGTCATGGTGACCGCCAAACTCCCGAACATGTGGAGTGATGGCATGAGTTTCGACTGCCAGGTCGTCGGTGGCGGTGGAGGTGCGACCTCGCTCGCGGGAGGCCGACTCTGGACGACTCCACTGAAGCGGGCGGAATCGGACGTCTATCGGGATCTCGATGGCAAGGCCCTTCCATTCCCCGTGGTGGCCTTCGCTGGCGGCTGGATCGAAGTTCCCGATGCGGAGGACCGTCCACTCGATGGCAGAATCCGCGAGGGTGCTCGCAGTCTGGGAATGCCGGCGGGTCTTCGAGAGGTCTACACCGACCGAACGAGTTTCAATCTGCAGATCACCAAGCCCGCCTTCCGGACGGTCGTGGTCACCAAGCAACTTGTCGACCTGATCAACGACAAAATGTCCGAGCAGGGATTCCTGTCCGGTCGGGGGTACGCCGAGGTCGCTTCGATGCAAGGCGACGGGATGATCCTGATCAACATCCCCAACGACTCCGACTACGGACCACTCACCCTCGCCGCCGAGGTTCTCGCCTTCTATCTGGACTTCGGTCAGATCGAAACCCCGGCGGAGATCCGCTGGTCTCGAAGTCGCGGCACGCTCACCATCTCCGCGAATACGGAACTGCTGGATACCGCGATCACGGTGAACGGTCTGACCATCCAGACGCTCTCGCCCGAAGCCGAACCCACGATTCAGAATCCGCGGATCGAGACCGAACGATTCATCGCCATCAGCGGGACCGAGACCCCTCGGCGATCGTTGCTGGCATTCAAGCAGCAACTCGATCGATTGATGATGCCGACCGTGGATCAAGCCGCCGTATTGCAGCAGATGTGCCTGATGGGCCGCATCAATGGCCGCTTCGTCGATGAGGATCTCAACGGATGAGCGCCATCGAAGCCATCTCGAGCAACCTTCCGAAGGGGTTCGGCCAGCAGTGGGCGGGACCGATTTCGAGTCAATCGATGAGTGTCGAACGAACGCCAGAGGTGGCGCCAAAGGGAGACGACCAGGCGTCCTTCCTTCGGGCCATGGTCCGCCGTCTCGGAGGAGACGCGGACGCTCCCGAAGCCGGAACCCACAAGGGACTGGTGGCGGTCGCCGCTCGAAGGCTCGTCTCGGACGCATTCATTGAGCCGCTGCTTCGAGAGGCGAGAGAATCGGCCCAGCCCGGCGGCATGTTCGCTCCGGGGACGGGAGAGAAACGTTTCGGCCATCTCGTGGATCGAGCGATGGCCGACCGGGTCGTCGACGCCCATCGCTTCGACGTGGTTGAAGCCGTGGAACGCAGCTTGCTTCAACGGGTGGCCGGCGGAACTCCGCCGGAGCCGATCACGCGAATCGAAACGGGGCTCACCGCATGAACCAGTCGAGACTTCCATCATCGAACGGACCGGCGGCCGAGGAGGGCGATCTTGTCGTCGACACCTCGCCAGTGCTGCTGCGCGGGCTCGAAGAGACGCTTTCGACGCAGGTCGAAGGCTATCGCCGCTTCCTCGAAGCGATCGCTCGCAAACGCGACGCGATCCGAGGAGCGGATCTTGCTCGAGTGCCAGACATCGCGGCGGTGGAGGAGAAGATCATTGATCGACTGCATCGTCTCGATCTGCAGCGAGAGCAACAAGGTCGTCAGCTCGCGGCATCACTCGGCCTCGACTCCGAATCCGCCATCTCGGGGATCGTGGACGCCCTCGGCGGCGAGCGAGGAACAAAGCTGGCGGTTCTTGCCGCGCAGCTTCGCGGTCTGGTGGATCAGGCCAAGAAGGAAAACTCGGTGGTGCGTTCGGCCACCGAGTCGCTCGCTCGTCACATGGCGGGCATCGTGCAGAGCGTCACCGGGGCGCTCTCCGGAACCGGGGTCTATGGACGTCAAGGACGACTCCGCGATGGGACAGCCCTCGCGAGCGGTCTTGACCTGACTACTTGAGGAGCTCGACATGGGACTGAACGGAGCTCTCCAGATCGGCCGATCGGCGATGTTGTCCAGCCAGGCTGCGATCAGCGTGGCCGGCAACAACATGGCCAATGCCGCGACACCCGGGTATCACCGACAGCTCGCCGGACTGTCGCCGAATCGGTCAAGCCCAATCGGACGCAACCAGTTCGTAGGAACCGGAGTCGCACTGGCGACGATCAACCGCGCCATCGACACCGCATTGCAGTCCCGACTGCGAGACGCCATCAGTGACCAGAATTCGGCGACGATCGACGAGCGGTTTTTATCTGCGGTCGAGAACATTCAGAACGAACTCACCGATAACGATCTTTCTTCCAAGCTCTCGGCGTTCTTCAACGCCTTCAGCGAACTGGCAAACAACCCGCTCGACAACGCGGTGCGGACGGTGGTCGTCCAGCAGGGTGTCAGTCTCACCGATCACATCAATCTCCTGCGGGACCAGTATGGAACCCTTCGGGAGGAGGCGGACCGGGCGCTTTCGGTCTCCGTGGAACGTGCGGACGGACTCCTCGATCAGATCGCGGTGTTGAACAGTCAGATCTCCATGGCCGAGGGTGGGGCCGGAGGCTCGGGCGGCGGTGCCAACAGTCTTCGGGATCGTCGCGACCAGCTGATCGATGAACTGTCCAACTTCATCGAGGTCGATACGGTCGAGCAGCAGAACGGAAGCATCGACATTCTCGTTGGTTCGATCCCTGTGGTGCTTGCCGGCGAGAGCCGCGGGATCACGATGCGAACGCAGAACGGGGCGAACGGCAGCGAGGTCTCCATCCGGGTGCGTGAGGACGGGACGACGCTCGACATTCGATCGGGGTCCATCGGCGCCCTCCAACAGCAGCGTGAGGAGACGATCCTCCCGGCGATGGAGACGATCGACGAATTCGCGTCCCAACTCGCGTTTCAGGTCAACTCCATCCATTCCCAGGGGCAGGGGGTTCACCACCGGACCGAGGCGATCGGTTCCGTGACCGGCATCGATGCCGCCGAGGCGCTCAATGCGGACGCCTCTGGTGTGCCGTGGGAGGTTCGCAACGGCGTCTTCCAGTTGCACGTGGTCAACTCCTCGACCGGGTTGCGAGACACCTATCAGGTCGCGGTCGATCCCGAGAACATGAGCTTGCAGGATCTCGTTGATCGCATCAACGTCGAGCTTGGCGTGGCAAATGCGACCGCATCGATCGGGCCGTCCGGCGAATTCCGAATCAATGCCGCAGACGGTCATCAAATCGCATTCTCCGATGATTCATCCGGAGCACTCGCCGCGCTAGGGGTGAATGGTTTCTTCACGGGTTCCAACGCCGCCAAGATTCGTGTGGATCAGTCGTTGCTCGACGATCCATCCCTCC
This sequence comes from uncultured Phycisphaera sp., assembly GCA_937919685.1. Lineage (GTDB taxonomy): Bacteria > Planctomycetota > Phycisphaerae > Phycisphaerales > SM1A02 > UBA12014. The sequence goes on along the minus strand of CALFOM010000047.1, from coordinate 23,718 downwards.
TCGCCACATCCTTCGATTTCACGCCGGGCGGGAATGGCGCCGTCTTACAAATCGTCGATCTGGAGAACGCATCTCTTTCCAGTTTCAACGGACGGAGTCTTCGAGAGCAATGGCAGACCTCGGTCAACAGTCTTGCGGTTCGAACCGGCGCGGCCCGGAACAAACTCGAATCGAGCCATCTGGTCCGAGAGAGTCTGGAAGCACAGAATCAGGCGGTGAGCGGGGTGAGCATCGACGAGGAAGCCATCGATCTCATGACTCTTCAAAGGCAGTTCCAAGCCGCCGCAAGGTTCATCTCGGTCATCGACGAAACGATGCAGGTCCTTCTCAGCATCGCCTGAGCAAGCGGAGCATGATTCCATGAACAGCATCTCATCCGTATTCGGCCGCGTGCCCAACCTGCTCTCCTCGCAGACGATGCTGAGTTCGATCAATCGCAGCAACAGCCAGTTGCTCGAGTTGCAGATCAAGTTGTCCTCCGGACGTGAAGTCAGTCGTCCGAGTGAGAACCCAGTCTTCGCAAGCACCATCAGCGTGCTCGACGATCTGCTGGAACGTCGTGAACAACGGGTCCGAAATCTGTCCGAAGCATCTTCCTTGCTCGGATCTGTCGATTCCGCGATGGCCGAGATGAGCGATCTCCTTCTTCAGGCCAAGGGCGTCGGCCTGTCGCAGATTGGAGTCGGGAGCGATACCGAAACTCGTCGCAATCAGGCATTGGTGATCGATTCGATCCTTGACGGCATGCAGTCACTCGGGAATCGCGAGCATCGGGGGATGTTCCTGTTCGCGGGTTCGGCGGTCGGAACTCAACCGTTCAACGGGAACTTCGGCGGGATCCAGTATGCCGGTTCCGGAGATGGAATGATCACCGATCTCGGTCTCGGCTCCTCCACGCCGGTCACCATCGCGGGCGATAAAGTTTTTGGTGCCCTAAGCGCTCGGATCGAAGGAGATCGGGATCTTGACCCGAATGCGTCCCCCGAAACACTGCTGTCCGATCTCGGAGGGGTACGCGGGCTTGGGGTCCGTCCCGGCCCGATCTCCGTCATGGTGGATTCAGTTCCAATCGAGGTCGATCTGAGCGGAGCCATCACCGTCGAGGATGTTCGCAGCACGCTCGAAGCAGCCATTCAGACGCTGGATCCCGGTGCCACGATCGATCTCGATCCGGCCTCCGGAGATCGCTTCCGAGTGAGCGGATCAGCAGGCACGTCGATCGTCATCGAGGACCCAGATGAGAGCACGGCTGCGGCCGACCTCGGTCTGGTGGGGAGTTTTCTCGGCGGAACACCGACGCTCGGCGACGATCTGCAGCCGCGATTGACCTGGAACACGGAGATCGGCGCACTGGACGGCGTGGACGTTCCGCTCGGGACGATCCGGCTCGAGAATGCAGGTCAGGTTCGAGAACTGGATCTCTCCGGCGTGACCACTCTGGCGGATCTGCGGAATCAGGTCCAACTTCTCGACATCGGAGTTCGGGTCGAACTCAGCGAGTCGGGTGATCGAATCTCCTTCAAGAACGAACTCTCCGGCGGATCGCTCGCGATCTCCGAAGTCTCGGGGGGAGCGACCGCCACGCAACTCGGAATCCGGAGTTTTGCGGGAAGCACTCGGCTCGACGACTTCAATGATGGTCGCGGGGTCGGCATCGTGAGTGGCTCGTTCGATCCGGTCACTGGTGCCCCCGATCCATCTCGGGATGTCGACTTCTCAATCGGCCTGCACGACGGTCGATCCTTCGAGGTCGATCTGGCCGGCGCCGAGACCGTTCAGGATGTTCTGGACGCCCTCAATACGGCCGCGGTCGCCGCAGGGATCGCGGTTCCGAGTGAGTTCGATGCGGGACTGGCAGTGAACGGAAACGGCATCGAGTTGAGCGATCTCACGGTCGGGGACGCCGACCTTCAAGTGACGGCCCAGAACGGAAGTTCCGCGGCGCGTGATCTAGGCATTCTCGGGTCGAGCAGCGGCGCAACTCTTGCAGGCGAAGATCGCGCGATGGTTGCCGTGGAAGGGGTGTTTGGGCACCTCAAGGCGCTTCGCGATGCCCTGATGGCGGATGACGAAGCTGGCATCTCTTTTGCAACTCAAAGACTGGAAGCGGACATCACTCGAACGATCGAGGCCAGGGCCGAGGTCGGCGTCAGGGCTCGACGGGTTCAAGACGCCGTCAGCCGGGAAGAGGACCTCCGGGTCCAGGACCTCAGCCTGAAGTCGACCCTGCAGGATCTCGACTTCACCGATGCCGCGATTCGATTTTCGCAATTGCAGCAGCAGTTGCAGGCCGGGCTCACGACCGCCGGCCAGATCACGAGACTCACGTTGCTGGACTTTCTCCGGTAGCGACACGAACCAGACGCCGGAAGGCGTCAAACCGAACTCTTCTCCACCGACTGGGAGGGTTCGAGGACAGGAAGTCCACGCCGGACGGATCCGGCGGGAACCAAGGATTGGAGGTCGGTATTTCAGGAGCCCTCGACATGCAACTCGAGACAACTCGTTTTGGAAGCGTCGAAATCGACGACGCACGCGTAATCAACTTCCCATCCGGCATGCTCGGTTTTTCGAGCTACACGAGTTTCGTGTTACTACAACCGGACGAGCAGGGGGTCTTCTTCTGGCTGCAATCGACCGAAACGCCGGACCTCGCGTTCGTCGTGACCGATCCGGCACTCTGGATTCCCGACTACAAGGCCAACATCCGCCGCGAGCAGATGGAAGATCTTGGAATGACGGAGATCGGTGATGCCCAGGTTCTGGTGGTCGTCAACAAGCGAGAAGACGTGCTGAGCGCCAATCTTCAGGGGCCCTTGGTGGTGAACGTGAACGGCTGCACCGGCATGCAGTTGGTGCTGGCGGACAAGAAATGGAGCACGCGGTATGAACTCCTTCGGGTCGCAGAGGCCCCGGTAGCCATTTCCGCGTGATCGAGTGATTCAGAAGTGTAAGGCCGCCGGGCAATGGCCCGGGGGCAGACCCCACGAGTTCGAGACCCGGTTCCACGGAGTGGGGCACGACGGGTATCCAAGGAAGGAGCCGGCACATGCTGGTGCTCTCTCGACAGCGTGATGAAACGATCATGATCGGTGATGACGTCGAACTGACCATCGTCGACATCCGAGGGGACAAGGTGCGGATTGGCATCTCCGCCCCCTCAAGCGTCTCGGTCCACCGCAAGGAGGTCTACGAGGCGATTCGGATGGAAAATGAGCAGGCTGCCGCAATCCGCGGCGGTCTGGAGGTGTTTCACTCCGGGGCGTTCCCGCGAGTGAATCAGGGCGGGACCGTCCCGCCTTCGGCCACGCGACTCGTCGCAGGGACCGACATCCGGCGGGTGACCGCCTGAAGCACGACCGAATCGACCGCGGGCAGGGACATGCCCCGGGTTGCTTTCGGCAGGATTCAAGCCGAATTCACGGAGGATCATCATGGCTCGGATCAATACCAACGTTTCTTCTCTCATTGCTCGGAACAACCTCGGGCGAACCAATGAGAACCTCTCGGTCCGTCTGCAGCGGCTTTCGACGGGACTCCGGATCAACCGGGGTGCCGACGATCCTGCTGGTCTCATCGTGTCGGAACGCCTGCGTTCCGAGATGAAAGGCATCGATCAGGCGATCGACAACTCGGAGCGTGCGAGTTCCGTCATCGCCACGACGGAGGGTTACCTCGCCGAGGTGGCGGATCTTCTCAACTCGATCAAGAGTCTTGTCGTGCAGGCCGCCAATACCGGCGGGGTGAGCGATGAAGAGATCGAGGCGAATCAGCTCGAGATCGACTCTGCCATCGGATCGATCACCAGGATCTCCAATACCGCCAGTTTCGCGGGCCTTCAGTTGCTCAACGGAAATCTGGACTACACGACCAGCAGTGTGGACTCGACGGATATTGCCGGCGTCCAGGTCAATGGCGTCCAGTTCGGGGCCAACGGGAGCATCGATGTCGGCATTGAGATCGTCGATCCTGCCGAGACCGCTTCGCTCTTCCTCTCCGGAAACGTCACCGGCGCCGATCCAGGGACCATCCAAGAAGATGTGACTGTGGAGATCGCGGGCAACCTGGGGGTGCAGTCGATCTCGTTCGTATCCGGCACCGCGATGTCCGCCATCGCAGCGGCCGTGAACACGTTCAAGGACACCACTGGCGTGACTGCGACCATGGTGGATCCACTCGATCAGACCGCGGGGCTCGAATTCAATTCCACGAGTTTCGGCTCCAATGAGTTCGTCTCCGTGTCCAGACTCGGAGCGGGTGGTGGCGACTTCAACACCTTCGATGCGGCGAGTGGAACCGCTGCCACGAGGGATGAAGGTCTCGACGTCGCGGCCGTGGTGAATGGTGTCCTCGCGGTGGGCGACGGTCAGAGCATCTCTCTGAACACGCCGGCACTGACCATGGAACTGGACCTGACCGAGGCATTCGCGACCGCGGTGGCTGGGACGCAGAGCCAATTCTCGATCACGGGCGGGGGCGCTCAGTTCCAACTGGGCCCGAACATCTCCGCGACTCAAAGCATTGGTGTCGGGGTGCAGTCGATCTCTGCGACTCGAATCGGTGGTTCGACCATCGAAGGCATCCGGTACTTCCTCGACAGCATCGTCGGAGGCAAGGACAATTCACTGCTCTCTGGAAACTTCAGTGCGGCGAGCGACATCCTTGAGAATGCCATCACGGAAGTTTCCGTACTCCGTGGACGTCTCGGCGCGTTCGAGCGGAACACGCTCCAGACCAACGTGAGAAGTCTCCAGATCGGTCTGGAGAACATCACGGCGGCCGAATCGAAGATCCGCGATGCCGACTTCGCAGAGGAGACCGCCAAACTGACCCGAGCTCAGATTCTGACTCAGGCTGGTACGTCGGTGCTGGCCACGGCGAATGCCTCGGCTCAGAACGTCCTCGCGCTACTCCAGTAGCGAGAGGTTCGCCTCACGGCAAGAAGAGACTCTTAATCACGACCCCCTCCTCGGAGGGGGTCGTTTCTTGCGCGAAATCTCCATTCGGGCCTTGAACAAGGCCGGAGAGGAATCAGACCGTTCGTTTTTTGCGCGTCCCCGATCGTTGACCAATGAATCTGCGGCGAATTTCGCGCGGTTCCTCATCCGATTGTGGATTCACACTTGCTTCGGTTCGATGAGTTTTCGGCAGCCACGTTCCATTGCGGACGAAGGCAGCATGGAGCGGAGGCCGGAGGCCGCCGGGCAATACAACACAGTCGGATGCGGAGGATCCGTCCCGATGACTGGTCCCCCCGCGTGTTGCGGGGGGCGTCACTGGATCGGCCAAAGACGCTTTGAGGCCGGTCAAAACTCGGGTGGTTCGAGCAATAGGGGACACCTCGCTCGGGCCTGTTCACGGAGGACACCACATCATGAGTCGCATCAATCAGAACATTTCCAGCATGGTCGCTCAGCGAACCCTCGGTTCGCAGAACATGAGCCTCAACAAGAGCCTTCAGCGGCTCTCCACCGGCCTTCGGATCAACCGCGGTGCGGACGATCCGGCTGGCCTGATCGCCAGTGAAAACCTTCGCAGTGAAAAGGCCGCGATCAACGCCGCAATCAACAATGCCGAGCGTGCCGAGCAGGTCGTCAATGTCGCCGAAGGCGGCCTTCAGGAGGTTTCGAACCTTCTGATCGAACTCCAGTCGCTGGTGTCGTCGACCGCCAACGAAGCTGGCGTCTCCTCGGAAGAGAAGGCCGCCAACCAGTTGCAGATCGATTCGATCCTTCAGACCATCGATCGTATCGCCAACGCCACGGCCTTCCAGGGCGAAAAGCTGCTCAACGGCAACTTCGACTACTCGACCGAGAACATCAATTCGTCTGAGTTGACCGACGTCACCATCAATGCCGCGAAGCTCGCCGATGACGGTACCGCCATGTCGGTCGATGTGACCGTGGTCGACGCGGCCACCACCGGCGCGATCGCGATCCAGACTTCGGGCGGCGTCTTCAATGCCGGCGATTCAAACGGTGACGGTTCTGGTACTCAGTTTGCCTCGTACACCATCGAGATCACCGGTACCAAGGGAAGTCAGCAGTTCACTTTCGCCGACGAAACCGCCGCGAGCGACATCGAGTCGGCGGTCAACTCGTTCGCTGACCAGCTTGGTGTCACAGCAAGCCTCAGTGGCGCCTATATTCGGGTCGATGCTCAGGAGTTCGGTTCCGAGTCGTTCGTTCGAGTCAAGGAACTCAACGATGGCACCACCGACGACAGCAACCCCTCAGCCGGCTTCATCGGCGAGGCGATCGACGGACCTGGCAGTTTCGCAGGCACCGAAGACACCGGTTCGATCTGGGGTTCCGACGCCACCGTCCTGATCAACGGTACTCAGGCCACTACGAACGGCCTGACCGCTCGCGTCTCGAGCGCCGGCTTTGACGTTTCGATCACCATCGGTTCCTCCGCCAACACCGACGGCGGCAACTCGTCGTTCAGCATCACCGGTGGTGGTGCGAACTTCAATCTTGCTCCCTCCGTGGACCTCGCCGGAAAGGTCTCCCTCGGTATCGAGACCGTGACCACGGGAAACCTTGGTTCGGGAAGCAGCGGTTTCCTCTCCGACCTTAAGTCGGGTGGCATCAGCAACGTTCAGAACGGTGACCTTTCGAAGGCTCAGTCGGTCATCGACGACGCCATCAAGCAGGTCTCCAGCCTCCGTGGCCGACTCGGTGCGTTCCAGAAGAACACCGTTGGTTCGACCATCAGCTCGCTCGGTATCGCTCTTGAGAACACCGCAGCAGCCGAAAGCCAGATCCGTGACACCGACTTCGCGGCCGAGACCGCGGCGCTGACTCGCGGACAGATCCTCCAGCAGGCTGCCATCCAGTCGCTGGCCATGGCCAACTCGAGCCCGCAGGCCGTGCTCTCGCTCCTCGGCTGATCGAAAGCCGACTCAATTGGAATCCACCAGCCGGCGGTCCCCACTTCGGGGGCCGCCGGTTTTCCATAGGGCGGTGGGGGCTCTACGGTCTACCCGCGTTTTCTCGTCGCCGCCCCGGTTCATCCACAGGTCGTTTTGTGCTCGTGGCGAGAAGCGTTCACACGAGAAGCGTTCACAAACGAAAAACGCCACACCTGTGAGAGATGCGGCGTTCGTGATTTCTTTGAAGACCCGACTCGGCCAAACCAATTCTTCAATCGCCAGACCAGCACGCCGCAAACCGGGACGCGAGTTGGTTCTTCTGCTCAGTCATCGTCTTTAGTCTTTTGAAATCGCCGTTTCAAAGAGTTAAAAACTGGCTGCGGCTCTTCAGCCAGCATGTGCACGCAACTCTTACCCAGGACAACCGATGTATTTAGTTGGCTGAATACACGACTGCTTTCTTGTATCGCATATACCCCCCGCCGCATTGCTCAGTTCTTCATCTGAGAGTTGCAGGTGACCGACGGGCGCTGCAGGCATCGTGATATGTACGCAGTTGTCAGCGTTCTCCACCACCTTGACATTCATCCCATCAGGAACCGGCATGTCGTACTCGGCCAGGGAGTCGTACCTGGCACCGACGGCCACCGTCGAGTCAAAGCAGCGAGGAGACGGGGGAGCCGTCCCTGCAGCGATCAAGTCAGCGACCACCGTCGAAGGATCACCGCCCATGAACGCGGCGTTGGCCGTAGAAACCCATTTCGGACGCCGCGGGGTGGGGCTGTCATCGCGGATCAGACGTCTGGCTTCGACCGATGAATCACTCCACGACGGGGGAGACTGGCCCAGTGCTTGTCCGAGGGACGTACCCGATGCGATGGGCGAGGACTTCGATCTTCGTGGCGTCATCCGGCAGCCGGATCGGTCCATCGACGAGATGCCACGTCGACTCACCTTCGAGACGCCAGCCGAGTGAGGCGCCTTCAGTCTCGCACTCGACGACCGCGTGGCGACGTCCATCGATGATCTCGATCGCGAGGGTGGGCAGTGCGGTGGCTGGCTTCTGCGGAGCGCCGTGCCAGAGGTGCCGTCGCACCATGTCGCCCTCGGAGAGGAGTCCGAGATCGCCGGTGTCCTGCATCCACGCCGCTAACGTCGCGCGAAGACGAGTGATCCGTTCGGTCTGCGAAGGATCCGCGATGAGATTTCTGACTTCATGTGGGTCGGAGGCGGTGTCGTAGAACTCTTCCGCGGGCTTGGTGCCATCCACCAGTTGCCACTGATCAGTGGTCGCATCACCAGAGGCTCGGAGGGCGTGGATGTCGGCCATCATCGGAATTTGTTCAGCGTAGGCGACGTTGTAGAGTCGAGGCCGCGATGGCATGAGATTCCGCACGTAGCGGTACCGGCCATCGGTGACGGCGCGAGTGCGATCTAGGACGGCGTCCATTCGATCGGCGTGGAGGAAGGCGAACCCCGTTCCGGGGGCGGTGTACTCCCCGGCAAAGGCGCGACCAGACATCCAGATCGGCGGGCGAATGCCGCAGATGGACAGGGCGGTGGGGGCGAAGTCGACGAAGGAGACCACGCGGTCATCGACCCCTCGGCGGTCCATCGCCGCCGGCCATCGGATGATCAACGGAATTCGGGTGCCAGAGTCATAGATGCAGCGCTTGCCTCGAGGGAGACCGACCCCGTGATCGCTGAAGAACATCACGACGGTGTTCTCGAGTTCTCCCGCGTCTTCGAGTTCCTTCAGGATCCTCCCGACCTGCCGATCCATCGCGGCGATGTTGTCGTAGGTGCGGGCGATGTCGTCACGGACCGTCGGGGTGTCGGGGTAATAGGGCGGGACGGCCACGGATGCAGGGTCGGCAACCTTCGGTTCTCGGGACTGCTTGGCGAAGGTGCCGCTCTCATGGGTCACGGTCAGATTGAATACTGCGAAGAACGGCTGATCAGCCGTTCTTCGGCCTTTCCAATGGGCTTTTCCGCCCGTGCGATCCCAGGTCGTCGCGGGCGCTTTGAACTGATAGTCGGTCTTGCTGCGATTCGTACAGAAGCGGCCTTCGGCTCGAAGTAACTCTGGAAAACAGCGGACCTCCGACGGCGGAACCGCCTCGTAGTTCGGAATGTCCGCGTATGCCTCGGGATTTCGCGACAGCGCCGCACGACTCTGGTTGCCGGTGCGCATGTGCATCGATCCGATTTCGGTGGGCCACTTGCCAGTGATCAGCGTCGAACGGGAGGGCGCACAGACCGGCGTGGTGGCGAAGGCGTTGAGGTAGCGGATGCCCTCGGTGGCGAGTCGATCCACGTTCGGTGTGGGCACGGTGGCATCGCCGTAACAGCCGAGCCAAGAACTCATGTCCTCGACCGAGATCCAGACAAGGTTCATCGGCCTATCCGAGGACGAAGCCCGGACGGTCGACGTCATCGCGATCAGCATCAGGAAGACAGGAATCAATCGAATAAGTCGGATGGAGTTCGATGTCATGCTCAGAAGGATAACCCGCCACATCGAGGGTAAATTGGGAATGCCGGCCTTGAAACGACAGCGACCCCGCCTTCAAGGCGGGGTCGCTGATGAATCTTCACCTGATTGAGGCGGCGAATGCCGCTCCGATCACTTGATCGCGACGGTCGCGCCGGCTTCCTCGAGAAGGGTCTTGAGGGTTTCGGCTTCGTCCTTGGTGATCTTCTCTTTGACCGCCATGGGGGCGCTGTCGACGATTGCCTTGGCCTCCTTGAGACCGAGGCCGGTCGCTTCGCGGACCGCCTTGATGCACTGGATCTTCTTGTCGCCAGCGGCTTCGAGGATCACGTCGAACTCGGTCTGCTCGGCTTCGCCGGCATCAACGTCGCCGTCACCACCACCAGCCATCATGACGGCGCCGCCAGCAGCGGGCTCGATGCCGTAGGCGTCCTTCATGTAGTCGGCGAGGTCGACAGCTTCCTTGAGGGTCAGACCGGCGATCTCGTCGCCCATCTTGGTGATCTTTGCGTCAAAGGTCTTTGCTTCAGTTGCTTGAGTTGCTTCTTCGGACATTGGAAACTCCGTTCCACTTGTGTTGCCCCCCAAGAGGGCTCGAACATTCGAGCTTTAACCCAAAAGGGCCAGTCAGGGCGGCGGGAAAGGGACAAAAAATGAGTGAGGGTTCGATCGTCGCATCGGTCATCCGACCTTGGCGATGACCTCTCCGTCTTCGAGCTTTTCCTCGAGCGACTTGACGACGCTCATCAACTTCGAACCGGGGCTCTTGGCGCAGCCCACGACGTTGCGGTGGGGGGTGAGGAGGATGGTGACCACGGTCGACTGTGCCTCCGCACGGGTCGGGAACTTGGCGAGCGCCTTCACGCCGGCCTCCCCTTCGAAGTACACGCCGTCGATCGACGCCGCGCAGAGTTCGAGCGCCTTGACCTTCTTGGCCCAATCGACGATTTCGCGAGCGACGTCCACGGGACTTTCGGCACCAAAGGCGAGCGCTGCAGGCCCCGTCAATGCGGGGAATAGCACCTCAAGATCGGTGCCGGCGAACGCTTTCTTGGCGAGTGTGTTCTTCAAGACGGTGATATGGATGGACTTCTTGCGAAGTTCGTTGCGGAACTCATTGTTCTCCAACGCATCCATGCCACGAATCTGAAGGATGACGCCACCGCCGACGTTTTCGAAACGGCGTCGGTATTCGTCGATGATCATTTCCTTGACGGGTTTGCTCATGGTTGGGCTCCAGCGAGGGTCAGAGGGCGATCTGCACGCCAGGGGTCATGGTGCCGGAGACCACGACTTTCTTGAAGTACAGGCCCTTTGCGGCGGCCGGCTTGATCTTCTCGACGGTCTCGATGAAGAACATGAGGTTCTCCAAGAGGTCTGTCTCGGAGAAACTCATCTTCCCGACCACGATATGGACGTTTCCGCCATCGTCGTTCCGGTACTCCTGTTTGCCAGCCGCGAACTCCGCGACCGCTGTCTTGACATCCGGCGTCACGGTGCCCGCCTTCGGACTCGGCATCAGACCCTTCGGGCCCAGAACCTTTCCGAGCGTTCCAACGAACCGCATCACGTCAGGGCTGGCGATCGCCACATCGAATTCCGTCCAGCCGCCGGCTACCTTCGCGACGAGTTCTTCGCAACCGGCCTCGATGGCCCCGGACTCAATCGCTCCAGGAACCTTGTCGCTGTTGCAAAATGCGATGACACGAGCGGACCGGCCGATCCCCTTGGGCATCGAGATCGATCCGCGAAGTGCCTGATCGGCCTGCTTCGGATTGATTCCGAGGCTCGCGACCACGTTGATTGACTGATCGAACTTCGTCTCCTTGAAGCTCTTGAGAACCTTGATGGCCTCTGCAGCGGAGACGGGGGTCTCTGGGACGAGTTCGAGATTGGCTTGCTGTCGTTTGGTGAACTTCGGCATAATCAGTTCTCCACCTCGACGCCCATGGAACGAGCCGTACCGGCGATGACTTTCATCGCGGTCTCGATGCTGCCCGAGTTCATGTCCGGCATCTTCTCTTCGGCGATCGCCCGGAGCTGGTCCTGAGTGAGCGTGCCGACCTTCTTGATATGGGGCTCACTCGAACCGCTCTCGAGATTGAGCGCGGTCTTGATGAGGATAGAGGCCGGTGAGGCCTTGATTTCGAAGTCGAAGGACCGGTCTTCGTAGACGGTGATGACACAGCCCACGATCTTTCCGTTTAAGTCCTTCGTTCGATCGTTGAATGCGGTGACGAACTGGCCCGGATTGACGCCGTTGGCGCCAAGTGCGGGACCGATGGGTGGCGCAGGCGTCGCTTTGCCGCCGGGTGCCATGATTTTGAATACTTTGGTGACCTTCTTGGCCATGATTTTCTACCTCCCACCAGGATCCGGCTCCTCTTCGGAGGCCCCGGAGGCAGCGACCGGACAAGTGGTCGCCGCAGCCCAGTAGTGCTTGCGGTTTGAGTTGAGCCGGGCAGTGTAGCGAACTCGGGCTCTGATGCCAACAGCGAATTCGCGCTTGGATCTTGGAAATGATTTTTTGCGGGTTTCGACAGTGCCTCTGATAGGGGGCGGCGTCGTTCTAGGGGCCGGCCGTCCAGGCGGCTAGGAGGAGTCCGAGATCAGCCCCGTTAGTGGTGCCATCGCCGTTGAGATCGGTGGGGCCAGGTTCGCCCCAGCCGGCCAACAGCAAGCCCAGATCGGCACCATTGACCATGTCGTCCCCGTTGAGATCCGCAGAAGGCGATTCCCCGCTTCCGTAGGACCACATCTCATCAGGGATCACCCCGTAAGACATGCCCGGACCACTGGCACGGGCGATGCACCCGGCACCGCCGCCTCGTTCGAAGAAACCGATGGTGATGGCGTGCTTGCCAGCTTGGAGACCGATCGATCCTGTTCGTTCCTGCATGCCGTGGAGTCCATCGTTCTCGACCACCAATTGGGTACCGATCCACAACCGGCTTCCGTCGTCGGACTCGGTGCCGAAGGTCCAGGAACCCGATTCGGGTACATCGATCCATCCGGTCCAGAGGACGCCGACGTTGTCCGATCGGCCGGTGTCCGCGAATTCACCGTTGGTGGATGCGAAATCGATTCGACTCCAGACGCTTTCATCAAACGGCTCGAGCGTGTCGAAGTCTGGAAGGACAGACGGAAGGGCAAGGTCGTAGTAGGCGGCGAGAATGCCGGGCGTGGTCCCGGTCGGATCGTCAGGCGGAAGAAGGCCCTCGATCTGAATCGTCACCGAGCCGGTATCCGGAATTGAGTTGGCTCGGTTGACGTAGTCGAAGAAGTCATACCCCACGTAGCCGGCCGGCGAGGTGTATCGAAGGACGTCACGGCCGTCTGGGCCCACGCCTTCGACCCGTTCGATCGTGCCACCAGCGGTGGAGATCGGATCAAAGTTCTGGATATTCCCGAGGCCGCACTCGGTTCCGCCATCGTTGAAGAGGACGTCGATCAACGTTGGGACGGCTTCCTCGACGATGCGGAAGTCGTTCACCGCGATGGTCTCAGGCGTGACTTCGTAGTCGCAAGGCACGGAGTTGATGTGCGAGTTGGCGCGATCAATGTTTTCGGGGCAGAACTCCATCCGGACGTTCGCGAGACCGCCGGGACAAGTGTGGCAGTAACTCATGATCGTGCCGTTGGGCGAGACCGAACAGTCACCGCCAGCACAGTTGTCCACGCCAATATCGTGGGTGTGCGGGCATCCGACGTTATGCCCTAGCTCGTGGGTAAAAACAAAGAGGTCCCAGTTGGCGGCGTTGTTGTGTTCGACCGGGTACGGGAAAGAACCCCCGAGATTGGCACTCACCGCGTAGTTGAAGCTCGAACAAAGCGCGTTCAGCCAGGCGACCCCGCCTCCGAGGCCTCGGCCACTGAGAAAATGGGTCAGGTCTCGCTGGACGAAGCCCATGTTGGTCTCCCAGTAGTTCCGAAACTGCGACAGTTGGTCACCGGTATTGCCGGCGTTCCAAGGATCTTCGTCGGTCCAAAGGCGTGACCAGTTCACCGCGACCCGGGTGTTGTGATCCCGGATGTAGATGTGCGACGTCGCCGCAATGAGGGTTCCGATGTAGCTCATCGCGGCAGATTCGTCGCCGCCAAAGATGCCGAGGAGTTCTTGATCCGTTTCGATTGCGAGTTGAATTCGGCGACAGCTCCCGGGTTCGATTCCTGCGATGCCGCCGCCGGCGGCAGGGTCGGATCCGTCGTCTCGAGGATCGTTCATCAGTTGGAACGGCTGCTTGATTTCGTCGACGCCACAGAAGCCTTGGAGAAACTCCGGGTCGATCGCTGGCAGCGCGTCCAATCGATGGATGAGGATCGGGCCGTTGGCGACCCCGTCAGAGATTCCGAAAGCGACGTCGTCGACTCGAATCCAACCTTCGACCCCGGACGGCCCGAAACTAATAAAGGCATCGCTGCCCGCCGCGCCTTCGACTGTGCCACCGAGGGCCAAGATCGTCGGCCGGTCGATGTGTCGTTCGATGCCACCAGCATCAACGGCAAGAAAGACCGCGTCGCTCGTAAAAGGGTCAATGGGGGTGAGGTCGAGGTTCACCGACCCGCCTCCCGGAATTTCGATGTTGCCCAAGCGGACTTGACCGGTCACCTCGGCGGCCCGGCGGGCCTGTTCCAAAAGCACCGGATCGACGGCGACTTCGATCGACGTGCCGTTGTCCTCGCCGATGCGACGAAGTGGACTGGGTACCACGTCGGCGGGCGGAATGACCTGCGAGATCGACGTCTGGCGAGTCTCTAGGGTGGGACGGCGGTCACCGGAAGAAGATGCTTCCAGCGTCAAAAGGCCGAGGCCGATCGCCGAAGAGAGCGCAAGAAATCGTGCGGTTTTCTGACGCTGGTCGAATCGAAGCATGTCTGGAATTCTCGGTGGTATAAAACGGATCATCTGCGGATTCTGCCGCAGACCACAACAATAGTCGTCTCCGGCAGATGGGCGAGGTTTTTTTCTAATTTGCGGGCAGTTCACCGACCCGATGTTCCCTGACGTTCCGGCATTGGGAGGGTCGTGATCGCATTCACCAGAGGATTGTCCGATAACTTTTTCGGAGTCCGGTTCCTGGTCATTCCGCCCGGCTGGGCCGGGCCGGCGGAGCCGCCGCCGCCCGAAAGAGCCCGCGGAGGGCGATGCCACCATGATGCTGATGATGCTCATGATGCTCATGATGCTGATGATGCTCATGATGCTGATGATGCTGGCGTTCGCTCGGGGGGACCAAGAGGGTTCACCGCCGAGGGTGTCGAGGCCGAGGTCTGCGGCGTGGGAATTCGCCGGATCGGCGTTGACCCTGACGAAAATGGGCCGCCTGCTCAGGCCTCCATCGCCAGGCGTCGGAACAGTCGGACGCCGGTTTCGATCGTCGAATCGTTGAAGTCGTAGCGCGGGGAATGCAGCTCGGGCATCGTGGCCTCGCCGGTCGGCCGTTGGCCGAGCAGAAAGAAACAGGCTGGCACGACTTGTCCGTAGTACGCGAAGTCCTCGCCGCCCATGGCCGGGCGATCGATCTCCACCAGCCGGTCCGCGCCGATTTCGGCGCGGGCGATCTCCCGAAACCGATTGGTCGCATCCGGATGATTCTCCGTCACGGGATATCCGCGGGTGTACCGCACCGTGGCCTTGCAATCGTGCGCCGAAGCGATCGATTCGGCGACGGCGGTGATGCGGGCTTCGATCAGATCTTGGATCTCGGCTCGAAGGCTCCGGGCCGTTCCACCCAGACGAGCGGACATTGGAATCACGTTGAATGCGGACCCAGATTCGAGCACGGTGACACTCACCACCGCTGCGTCCAGCGGGTCCACGTTTCGGGAGACGATCGTCTGCAGTCCGGCGACCGTGGCCGCGGCGGCAACGATTGGATCACGCCCTGAATGCGGCCAGGCGGCGTGGCAACCTTCCCCTTCGATGATGATCTCGAAGCGATCCGAAGCCGCAAGCAGCGGGCCGTCCTTGGTGCCCACGATGCCGGCGTCAAGACCCGGCCAGCCATGCAGTCCGAACATCTTTCCGACGGAGAACGGTGCCACGCGGCCGTCGAGGCAACCGTCTTGGACCATCCGTTCGCCGCCGCCGCCACCTTCTTCGGCGGGTTGGAACACCATCACCACGGATCGCTCGAGGGTTCCGGCGGCGGCTTCTTCGGCGAGGGCGCGAGCCGCGCCCAAGAGCACGGTGGTATGCCCGTCATGGCCGCAGGCGTGCATCCGTCCCGGATACGTGGATGCCCAGGGCAGGCCGGTCGCCTCTTCGATCGGAAGGGCGTCGATGTCTGCTCGAAGTCCAATCGCAGGCTCCGCCGACTTCCCAGGAATCCACGCGAGGACACCGGTGCCGCCGGCCAGACCGCCGACATGGGCGATTCCCGCGTCGGTCAGCTCGGCCTGAATCGCCTTGCTGGTTCGATGTTCCTCATACCCAATCTCCGGGTGTGCATGGAGGTCATGTCGAATCTCGACCAACCGTTGGAGTTGCCCGTCATCGAGGTGCCAGTCGGATTTCGTTTCAGAGTGTGCCATCGCTTTAGCGTAGCGGTACCGCGGGGTCAGAGTCTGGCTTCAGCGGTCGAACATCTCAGTTCGTACTTTCATCGTCGATGACGAGGCCGGACGATGGCTCTATCGACGTTTGCCATGGCTTCGATCATTTTCGCAGGGGGGGCAGACCGACTGAAATCCGGCCTTCATTGAGCATCGCGAAGGCGGGAGGGTGGTGGTAGATCAGTCTCGACAACTGGCTCATTGTGATTTCAAAGATCTTGGCGGCACCGGCGATATCCCACCGTCGGACCACGATCACATCGAGGGCCTCAGCGAGCAGGGCGGGGTAATCCCGATGCTTGGGGTTCACCGGCATTCGATTGCCTTGTCGGCGCGAGATCCAAAGATCGCTCGGCTGGTGCCGGTCGCGGCTTGCCGGGGTGCGGACCTTGAGCGCGAGTCGCAGTCGAAGTCGAGACAGGGCCACCACCCGATTGACCTGCTGCTGCCGCCGCTCGGTTGCCTTGGCTTGGAGCTCGCTTGGGAGATGCACGATGAAGGCACCAGTCTCGACCTTGTTGCGATTCTGCCCCCCGGGTCCGCCGGACTTGCCGAATCGAAACTCGCATTGCTTCATGAGCGCTTCGGGATCGAGAGTCGCCGGGTGGGCACCTTCGAGCATCACCGACTTCGGATCGACATAGGGGGGGCGGTAGGTCAAGAGGGGATCACTCGGGTCCAACGGCGAACGGGATCCGGATCGAAATCCGGTTTTTGGCGAGACATTGCTTGCTGAAGGTATCGAAGTCGCATCGGTTTCGCGCCGGTTCAGTCCGGCATGACCGTCGAACGGCTGGTGGCTGCGGGGGCCAGGTCGAGGCCATCGGTCTCACCGGCGGCAAGTCGCCTGGCGCCCAGACCGGCGATCATCGCGCCGTTGTCCACGCACCATTCGAGCGGCGGGAGTCGGAGATCGATCGAGCGGGCCGCCGCTTCGGTCTGGAGCATGGCGCGAACGGCCTGATTGGCGGAGACGCCGCCCCCGACGAGGAGACTGCCGACTTCGGGGTGTCGATCGAAGGCGCGGCGCAGGTTCCGACGCACCGCCTTGATCGTCGCGAACTGGAACGAGGCGGCGAGATCGGCTCGACGCCGTTCGTCAAGGATCGGAGGCGTCCTGCCCGGCTGGCCCTTCGCGGCATAGAGCACCGCGGTCTTTAGGCCGCTGAACGAGAAATCCATGCGGTCCTTCCCAAGATTCGCGACGGGGAAATCGAAGGCGTCCGAATCTCCGCCGGCGGCCAGACGCTCGACCTCCGGTCCGCCGGGATGTCCGAGACCGAGCATCGCCGCGACCTTGTCGAACGCTTCGCCGATCGCGTCGTCGATGGTGCGACCGAGGAGGATCGGGGAGATCGGATCCTCTACGAGATACAGGCTTGAATGGCCGCCGCTCACCACCAGACCAAGGCTCGGAAACGCGACGGGGGGTGCGTCGAGCAGTCCCGCCACGAGGTGTGCGTGCACATGATCGACGCCGACCAGTGGAATCTCCAAGGCCAAGGCCAACCCCTTCGCGACGCTCGTTCCAACGAGCAGGGCGCCGATCAGACCGGGCCGATGACCAACTGCGATCGCGTCGAGATCTGCCAGCGTGATCCCAGCGTCGCGAACGGCGCGGCGGATCACAGGGAGCAGATGTTCGAGATGTGCCCGACTGGCGATCTCCGGAACGACGCCGCCATATTCGGCGTGAAGCTCATGCTGCGTCGCGACCACCGAGGAGCGGACGTGGCCGCATCCGTCCACCACCGCCGCAGCGGTCTCGTCGCAACTCGTCTCAATTCCGAGGACGAGGATTTTCGTCGGGTCACCCGAAGGCGCGAGGCTCATGGTTCGTCGACGTCACCTTTCCGTGGCTCGGCCTTTGCGGTGCCGGCGAGCAACTCGCCGATTCGATCCGCCTCGGTGTCCGGAACCCGGCCGATCACGTTGCCACGCTCGTCCCGGATCTCGAATCCGGCCGATGCCTCTACCGCGCCGGATTCGTCGAGTTCGGCGATCCGGGCGGTCGTTTTGGTCAGTTCATCGAGCAGACGGGTGCGATAGGCGATCTGATCGCGCAATTCCGAGGCGAGCACCGCGTCGGATCCGGGGTCGCCGCCGACCTTGAGCCACTCGCCGGTGGTCAATTTCGACTGAAGGGTGCGAAGCGCGGCCGCGAGTTGTGGGTCCTCGATCTCCTGCTCGATCCAAGTCGGATCGTCGAACCTCGCGTCGAGACGGTCGGTCTCGTCAGTGATCGGTTCGTATCGTCGGCGATTCTCGACGAGTCGGGTGTAGCCCGCGTTGTCGAGATCGATGACGAAGCCCGGATCGGGATCGACTCCCCAGATTTCGTCGTCGCCACGCCGATCGAGGTTCCGCCCATTGGGAAGGTAATAGCGGGCGGTGGTCATCTTCAAGGTCCCGCGGTCGCCGGGCAGGGGGCGGACCTCCTGGACGGATCCCTTGCCGAACGAACGCTCGCCGAGAATTTTTGCGCGGTTGTTGTCCTGCAGGGCCCCGGCGACGATTTCGCTCGCTGAAGCAGAGCCGTCGTTGACCAGAACCACAATTGGAATCAGGTGATCGTCGGCATCCGCGGTCGCGGTCCATTTTCGCCCGTCGCCGTTGCGGTCCCGAACCGAGACGATCACGCCGCGATCGAGAAAGAGATCGGCGACGTCGATGGCGCCATCGAGCGTGCCTCCGCCGTTGAAACGGAGGTCGAGGATGATCGCCTTGGTGCCGGCGGCATCGAGTCCATCGAGTGCTTCCCGCATCTCCTCAATGGTCCGCTCGGTGAACTGCGTCAGCCGGATGTAGCCGATCCCGTCATTTGGATCGAGCATGTGGTCCCAGCCTTCCCCGGCGCGGCGGATGCCCTTGACGGATCGAGTTTCGATCTGGCGACGGATGACCGTCAGCGATTCCTCGGTGCCGTCGAGGTGTCGAACGAGCATCGTGACCGGAGTTCCTTCAACACCAATCAGGAGGTCGATGCACTCTTGACTGCTCAGGCCGAGGGTATCGGTTTCGTCGATGTCCAGCACCACGTCGCCGGCGCGGATGCCGGCGTCGAGTGATGGCGAGTCCTCGAGCGGGCTGATGATCCGAAGTCGGTCGTCGACCACTTCAATCTCGGCGCCGATTCCAACGTAGGAGCCCCGCATCTGCTTGTCGAAGTCCTTTTCGAGTCGGGGGGGGATCCAGACGGTGTAGGGATCATCGAGCGTCTCAAGCATGCCTGAGATGGCGGCTTCCTGCATTTTTGCGGTATCCGGTTCCCCGACGAAATCCTCGAGCACCATGGCTCGCACGTCGACGATCGGATCGAACCAGGCCAGATCGTCCCGTCTGCCGGCGCCGATGGTCACCAGGATCTGGATTGCGAGGAGGCCGCAGAGCACTGGAACGGGCCAGTTTCCGAATCTCGTGATGGGACGGGGACGCTCGGGATCTGGCATCGGGGTTCCTGTCGACTTGAGCGGTGTAAAATGATGAATGCTCTCGTGGATCATAGGGACCCGGGAGGCCTCGCCGTTCGCCGGAGCGATCATCCAGACTCGAAGCGGGGAGATTCTCCACCCTGCTACGATCGGCGATTCTCACGTTCGCCGCTTTTCACCATTCGAGGAAACCCTACACGCATGAAGGACGACCGCCGCGAAGGCATCGACATCCACGAGGAGGCGGCGATTCTGGTGGGCGTGATCCTCCCAAGCACGGTGGCCGACGAAGGCGATCCGCTCCGGGAACTGGCGGCCTTGGCCGAGGCGGCGGGCGTGCAGGTGGCCGGCCGGCTGCTGCAGCAGCGGGTTCGTCCGCGGGGACGGACCTATCTCGGGAAGGGCAAGGTCGAGGAACTCGCCGCGATGGTGGGGATGTTGAAGGCGAAGGTGGTGATCTTCGACAACGACCTCTCGCCAATGCAGATCAAGTCGTTGGAAGAAGACCTCGCGTGCAAGGTGCTTGATCGGTCGGAACTCATTCTCGACATCTTCGCGAGCCGGGCTGCCACCAAGGAGGCTCGTCTGCAGGTCGAGATTGCCCAGTTGGAGTACACGGCGCCTCGACTGCGGGCGATGTGGGGCCATCTCGGGCAGGTCACTGGCGGTGCGCCGATCGGGGTCGGTACCCGAGGTCCCGGCGAGCAGCAACTCGAAATCGATCGTCGCCTCGTGCAACGCCGCGCCGTCCAACTCAAACGCAATCTTGCCGAAGTTCAGGCAAGGCGCACCCGTGAGGTCTCGACTCGTCGCGACGAGCATTTTACCGTCGGTCTCGTCGGCTATACCAACGCTGGCAAGAGCACGATGTTCAACGGACTCACTGAAGGTGGCGCGTTCGAGGCCGACATGCTCTTCGCGACGCTGAGTACGAGAGTCGGGTCGTGGAATCTTGGCGGAGGCAACAACGTCCTGATTTCCGACACCGTCGGCTTCATCCGGGACCTCCCACACCATCTGGTGGCCAGTTTTAAATCGACGCTCGAAGAGACGGTCTACGCTCATCTGCTCCTGATGATCCTCGACGTGGCGGACCCCGCCGCCGCACGGCAGTTTGAGACCGTCAATCGCGTATTGGACGAGATCGGGGCGGTGAATCAGCCTCGGATTCTTATCTTGAACAAAGTGGATGTGCTGCGCACCACCGTCCACGAGGGACGCGTTCCGGGGGACACGCTCGATGCCTGGATCGAGAGCAATCCGGATGCGATCGTCACCAGTGCTCGAGACGGCGAAGGTCTTGAGTTGCTCACCAACCGCGTCCTTGAGCAGATGCGGGGCGAGATGCGGGAGGTCGTACTGGAGATTCCGCTCTCCGAGGGCAAGTTGGTCGATCTGGTGGAGAAACGGACCGACGTGATCGACCGCGACTACGGAACGTCGGGCTCAGTGGTGATCCGTACGCGGATCGGTCGGCGCCAGTTGGAGGTGCTCATGGCGGGAGGGCCGCACTTCACCGCCGACGGGCTTCAGGGGCCGGAGGCGCTCGCTCATCTCTGGCCGGATGCCGAGACCTTCCGGATGCCTCGCGTCCCGCCGCATCTCCTTCTTCATCCGGAATGAGGCGACTTCGCGATCGCCGACGGTCGGCGGTCACGACGTGATTCTGGAGGGCGCGTCCGGACCGGGCGCCGCGCCGACGGCTCGGCGAGCCGTGTCGATGACCGCCGGGGGGATGACGCCGGATTCACGAATCCAGATCGCCCCCTGCGGAATCGCGAGCGGACACCATGCCACGAGGTGGGAACGTTCGAATCGTCTCTCCTGCCAGAGGCCTTCCTCGTTCCGACCGTGGGCCACCCGCTGATGCCTTGGTGGGAACTGGTCCCATCGTTCCACGTGCCCGCCGAGTACGGCGCGGTCCACGACGTCGCGGGCGGACGGTCCGCCACCCGCAAGGACGATGACGTTCTCCCGATCAGGGACGAACTGGCGATAGGCGCGGCGAAGCAACCGGCCCGCCCGCCGCACCAGTGCTTTGGCATGGTTGGCGTTTCCGGCGGCGACAATTTTGATGGAGGGTGTGCCTTCCGGGTCGGGCGGCCGCGGGGCTGCGATCTCGATTGCGCCAATCCGTCGGCTCGCGGTATTGCGCAACACGAGTCGATCACCGATCCTTGCTCCGAGTAAGAATTCCCGTGCGGCCGCCAGCACGTGGCCTTCGGGCTCCCCCGATCCCAGCCATTCCACGCCAACCAGATAGGGCCTGGGAATCGAAGCGAGACCGTCGAACCCGATCGGCAGGGGACCGAGCGGCAGCGGAGAGACCTGAAGTCGTTTGACATGAACGGCAAAGATGCAGTCGCGGGTGTGAACCTCGAGATCGACGCTTCGTCCCTGTGGCCCCGTCACTTCGGCTCGAACGCGACTCCCAGCTTCGATGAACCGGAGCGCCACTTCAATCTCGCATCGAACCGCATCGCGGCGCGGGGCCCGGGGCGCCGACTTCATCCGATGAAGCAGGTCCTTCATGTCACGCTCAGAGATCGCGTTCTCGGCGACGGCGTCGAAGAGCGCTGCCTCGAGGGCGTGGTCGTCTCGCATCGGAATGGGGTCTGGAGGAACCATGCGTTTGGTGCATTCTGGGGCCGGGTCCGAGTAACGGCAATCCGGTGCATCCGGTGTGACCGTCAGTCCACCGGCCTCCACTCGCCTGATCAATGCGGATTCGGTGGCTCAGACCGTCGATGAACCAGATGGAGAAAGCCTTTGTTCGGCAGTCGGATGGATCCGTTGCTGGCAGGGTGTGGGGAGGAGAATTGAGATGAAACTAGGTGAACTGATGGTACGTCAGGGTCTGTTGACCGAAGCCCAGGTGGCAGAGGTCCTCGCGGTTCAGGCGCATCGGACCGAACCGTTCGGTTCGATCTGCGAGCGGCTCTTCGGCATTTTGCCGGAGGTCGTCGAGGGGGCGTGGGTCGAGCAGTACAGCGTCCTGACCGAGGGAATCACGCCGGACTTCAGTCGGCAGGATCCTTCGGTCCTCAATGTGATTACGACGCGGCAGGCTTGGCAATTCCGGATCGTTCCGGTGTGCTGGGACGAAGGTTCCCTCGTTCTCACCACGACCAACAAGCAGATGGCCAGGGCGCTCCGATTCGCCACCAAGGTCATTCCATTCCCGGTCTATTTCCTGCTGATCCAGCCGGAGGCGATGGCGGAGGCATTGAATCATTCGTATCCGATGCCTGGATTGGACGCGGCGGTGGTTCTGGAAGAACTCGAGATGCTCTCAAGCAACCTGTCGGCGCGAGGCATCGGCGATGCGGACTGAGGTCCGGTCGGGTGTTGCTTGATGTGAATGATGGATCTCGTCCGGCAGTCTTGGCGAGTGCGGAAGGGAATGGCGACTCCCGGACTTGAACCGGGGACACCGGCATTTTCAATGCCGTGCTCTACCAACTGAGCTAAGCCGCCTGCGTCACGCCGGATCGGCGAGAGGAAGTGAAGCCTACAGTCAACCCGGCCGGTGTCAAGCAGGGAGATTGGCGGGTGGTTGGTCTTCTGTGATCCGAAGCGATCGAAGGCGGCATCTCGCATTTCGATCAATCGGCGAGTCGGAGATTTCGGGCGGTCGCTCGCGCGGCGGTGCTCGGTCGAGTCGCGACGGCCATGCCGTCCTTAATGAGATCTTGAAGGATCGCGAAGAGCGGACCGCCGAGGTAGGAGCGGAGCGGCTGGATTCCCGCGAACTCCTGAAGACGCGGAATGCCGTCGTCGAATTCGCCGTCCTTTCCGAATGTCCGGTTCCTGACGGCCATGATAAAACGAGAGGCGTGCAGGATGGCGTCCACTTCGTTTACGCGGAGTTCACACATCCGGATGAGTACGGGACGCAGCGGCTCGATTCCTTCGGCCCAGGCGTTCTCATCGCCTCGGATGCAGGCGATCGCGATCACGAGTTCGTCGATGTTCTGAGCGATTCGTTCGATCGCGACCCGGCGGAGGGCGTCGGTCCGAAGCAGGCTGAGGTCGAATGCGAATCGCAGATGATCGAGAACGTCATCAAGCGAGACGTGGAACCGCAGTGCCGAAGCCCCAGCATCGCGGAAGAAGGATCGGCGGAGTTCGTTGATCGAGATCTCGTCCAGAGCGAGTCTGGCCGCTTCGACGTCGGATCCCGTGTCGGTTCCGGCTTTGACGAGAGCGCGTTTTCGTCGTCGGGATTCAAGCGATTTTGAAGATATCATTCGTTCCGAGTCCAGAGGGAAGGTCGAGCGTCTCGTCGATGTCTCGTCTATAAGGGATCTTCCCGATTCAGCCTCACGATGCAGAGACCATGGATGACATGATGACATGATGAC
>CALFOM010000046.1 GCA_937919685.1 uncultured Phycisphaera sp. | reverse complement strand
CGGTGATCTGGTCGAATTTGATCTCTCCGTTTTACCAACGCCCTCTGCTCAGCCCCCGTTCGCCGGTCTCCCCGACTCCGAGCGGATCCCCGAAGCGGGCCCTGAGTTTCGATCCCACGGTCCCCGGGGCCTGCGAGCGACCGATCAAAGCCCGGATCGCCGGTGAGGCGATTCAGAGGCAAGGCCCGAAACGCGACAGCAAGAGCCCGAGGTCGGCGGGACCGATGTCGCCGTCCCCGTCGAGATCTCCCTGAGGGAAGTTGGCGCCGTTCAACCAGTTCGCGAGAAGGAGTCCGAGGTCGCTCGCAGCGACTTCTCCATCGAGATTCAGGTCTCCCTCGCAGAAACAGATCGTGTTTTCACCCTGATCGGTCCAGGAACCGTAGATGTCCTCAGAAACGTTGTTGCAGATCAGGGTTCCCGAGATCTCGGGATCCTGGCTGTCTTCGTTGATGAACACGCCGCCCCCGAGGATTTCGGCCTCGTTCTTGGTGATCGCCGAGTCCAGAATTCGCGGGGTCCCATCGAAGGATGCAAACGAGATTCCACCACCCTCGCTCACCGCGAGATTCCCACGGATCTCCACATCCACGAAGGTCGGGCTTCCGTTGAACACGTGAATCCCACCCCCTCGACGAATCGCGACGTTCCCCGAGACCAGAATCTCCCGGACCTGTCCATCACACCGCGACAGCTGCAGGCCCCCACCATCCGCCGCGGCATCATTGTCGATGAAATCGCACCGGACGAGGTCCCCATCCCACTCATAGAGGAAGGCGCCACCCCCGAAGGCGGCGTTGTTACCCACCAGAATGCAGTCGGTGATGGTTGGAGAAGCGAAGTAGGCGAAGAGCCCGCCTCCCACCCGGACCGATGCATCGAGCGGGAAGACCGTGCCGAGCACGCCGTTGGTGATCGTGAATCCCCGGAGGATACTTGCCGGGGTCTCGGCGTTCATCGCGACCACCACCGAACCGTCCGTCAAGCCGGTACCGTCCAGCACAGTGACCCCCGCGCCATCCGAGGAGACGATCTCGATCGCTCGACCACCGAAGTCCACCGACTCGAAGTACGTGCCCGGCCCGACGAGAACACGGTCGCCATCGCGAGCGACATCTAAGGCGTCGTTGATCGTCGCGAAGGGAAGTGGAACCTCGAGCACCACGATGTCCTGGCATTCATCCGGAATTTCGTTACCGTCCCGATCCTCGGATGAACCGTCTGAAAGATCGCAGGCATCGAGAACACCGTTGTCGTTGCAATCCTGATCGATCCCGGCAGCGATCTCCCACGCATCCTCGACGGCATCGACATCGCAGTCGACCCCCGTACCCGCGAGAAAGCACGAGCCCGCATACACGCCCGAGGTTCCGGTCCGGAATGGCGCTCCCGTCAACACGAATCCGTCCCGGATCGCGAGACCTCGCCCGTGCAGTTCGAAGTCGCCCGCCCCCGTCGTCGGCACCAGATCGACGAGCGAAGCGATCTCGCCGTCGAGCCGATGCAGTCGCACGCCTCCCGAGTAGTTCGGTCCGGTGCATCCGACCCCGAGCAGTCTGCTCGCGGGATCGAAGGCAAGGCGGTTACCCGTCTCGAATCCATGGGATCCAAGCGTCGTTGCCGCGGAAATTTCAAAGTCGGGTCCGAGCAGGAAGACCTCCCCCGCATCGCCGGGCCCGGCACCGGGAGCGCCGACGGAGAGCCGGTCGCCACAGAAACACACGGCCTCACCGAAACGATCTCCCGGCTGAAGACCCGAGATCACGTTCGCGGAGATCCATCTTTTTCCGTCACGCACGAAGACGTGGACGCGACCGCGGTCGCCGTCGAATCCCGGCGCCCCGACGGCAACATGTCCGTCCTCGGAGACCGAGACTGCGACCCCGAAGCGATCATCGACATCCGCCGAGACGAGGGAATGGGAACCCGACACCGCCCCGTCCAGCCACTCCAGCACCAGCACCGTCGGAGCGTCACCCCCCGGAGCGCCGAGCGCGAGCATCGTCCCTTCCCCGGCCAGACTGGCCCCGAGTCGACCGCCCGGCGTCTCGCCGAGCTCAAGATGCGCTTCCGACCAGTTCCCGTCATCCACCAAGATCCGCACCGCACCTCGACGATCGGATTCCAGCGGGCTCCCGACGACCAGGTATCCATCAAGCGCCGTGACGGATTCAC